>MHFU01000140.1:27673-28857 GCA_001804345.1 Omnitrophica bacterium RIFOXYB12_FULL_50_7 | reverse complement strand
AATGCGAGGACCGGATTGTCGTTCGATACTCTGGCAAGGTTCCGCCCATCCGCGATTATTGAATTTACGGCGACCCCGGACAAAGATAAAAACCCGAGTAACGTGCTTCACAGCGTTTCCGCGATGGAATTGAAAGCGGAGAACATGATCAAGCTTCCGATTCGTCTTGAGACACAGACTGATTGGCAGTCTCTCTTCGGGGATGCGATTGCCCAACGTGTGGAACTTGAGAAATGCGCGCGTACCGAACGGCAGAAAACGGGAGATTACATTCGTCCGATTATGCTAATTCAGGCACAGCCAAAGCGTGAAGGGCGAGACACCTTAACCGTTGAAGCCATCGAAAACAGTCTTATCGAAGATCACCACATTCCTGAAAACCAGATAGCGCGTGCCACGGGGGAGGATCGGGGGCTTGAAGGTATTGATTTAGCGGATGAGAAATGTGAGATTCGATACGTCATTACAGTCCAGGCGCTTCGAGAAGGGTGGGATTGTCCTTTTGCTTACGTGCTTTGTTCGGTGGCAGAACAACGGTCGATGGGCGCGGTGGAACAGATCCTGGGGCGAATTTTGAGGCTTCCCTATTGCAAACCCAAAGAAGAAAAAGATTTGGACAAGGCGTATGCATTCGTGGCCTCCTCGAATTTTGCCGAGGCTGCTGGAACTCTCGTGGATGCATTGGTAGAAAACGGTTTTAATAAACAGGAAGCCGAGGATTTTATAAAACCGGCTGAGGCCAAGCAAGCAAACCTTGGCCCGATCTTTGATCAACTGGCACTGCCTTCTAAGACCGTGTCATTCAAAGAGGTGCCCAACGCCAGTAAGCTCTCCTCTGAATTGCAAACCAAAATCGAAGTTGACGCCCAGAATAAGACTATTACTTTTAAGGATGTTTTGAGCCGGGAAGAAGCTGATGAGCTGAAGGGTGCCATCAAGAGTTCAAAAGTGAGAGAGTCGGTTGAAACGGAAGTGCAGGAATATAAAAGGGCAGCTTTGGCAGTATTTCAAAGCCCGGCTGAAAAGGGCGCGTCATTCAAGATTCCGGTGCTGTGTATTAAAAAAGGACAGCAGCTGGAACTTTTCGAGGAAGAGCATCTTCTTGCGGATGGTTGGGATCTTAATGTCTTTGATGCCGTTTTAACGGAGCAGGAACTTGGGGCGTTAACCCATGAGGGCGGGGA
>MHFU01000140.1:20242-27662 GCA_001804345.1 Omnitrophica bacterium RIFOXYB12_FULL_50_7 | reverse complement strand
TTGATATTAACAAGGATGGCCAGCTCGGAAATAAATTTATTCCCGAATTAAACCGCCAGCTGCAGTTAATTGAGACGGTCGAGAATTGGTCGGATGCACAGCTGATCCATTGGATTGACCGGAACTTATTTTTTAATGAACTGACAGCGCAGGAAAAGGAAACCTTTCTAGCGAAAATGATCGGGAACTTGCTGGATGTAAGGGCTATGGGTTTGAGCCAGCTTGTGCGTAAAAAGTTTCTTTTGCGAAAGATTGCCGAGAACAAGATTAAGGGATTCCGGGGAGAAGCGCGCGGCCAGATTTATCAAAAAATACTCTTTGATGAAACGAGCTCCAAAGTCGTGGTTTCTCCTGAGCGGTGTTTTAATTATCCGGCGGACAAATATCCTGCCAGGACTGTCTGCCCGGTTTCCTCGTTTTTCCGGAAGCATTACTATCCGAAGGTCGGTGAGCTTGAGGACCGGGGGGAAGAGTTCTTGTGCGCTCAGTTGATTGATCAGATGGAAGAGGTTGAATTCTGGGTGCGCAACCTCGAACGGCAACCGGAGTTCTCATTCTGGCTGCAAACGGCTACGGATAAGTTTTATCCAGACTTTGTCTGTAAGCTAAAAGACGGTCGATTTCTCGTGGTGGAATACAAAGGAGCCGATCGGTGGAGTAACGACGACTCCAAGGAAAAGCGGCGGTTAGGCGAGCTCTGGGCGCTTAAGAGCAATGGACAATGTTTATTTGTCATGCCCAAGGGCCAGGGTTTGGATAGCATAAAAAATCTTGTTAGAAAAACCGCGATCTGATCACCCGCTTCGAGAAGAAAATCCAATCCAAACTCGCCGAAATTTGGGGAGAAAAATGAATCTGAAGAAAATAAAAGAGATCATCAAAAAGGGTGAGGGGATTGCGGTTGAGGTTAAGGCGTGCAAGAACGCTTTAAGCAAAGATGTTTTTGAGACGGTCTGCGCGTTCCTTAATCGCTCGGGCGGGGAGCTTCTCATCGGCGTAGGTGACGGCGGCAAGGTCACGGGTGTTGATCCGACGGCGTTAGAACAGATCAAAAAAGATTTTGTAACTGCCACCAACAACTCGCAGAAGATCAGCCCTACTTTTTACCTGGGCGTTGAAGAGGTTCAGCTCCAGGGGAAAAGCATCCTTTATGTTTTTGTGCCGGAAAGTTCTCAAGTACACCGGTGTAGCGGAAGGATCCTTGACCGTAACGAAGACGGTGATTTTGATATTACCGACAATACGACCCTTGTTACGGCGCTTTATCTCCGGAAACAAACCACTTATTCGGAAAACAAAGTGTTCCCTTATGTGAAGAGCGGGGATTTCAGGAAAGATCTGATCGCGCGGGTCAGGAAAATGGCGGTCAATCAAAGATCAGACCATCCGTGGCAACGGTTAGATGATGCGGAACTGCTCAAAAGCGCGCAAATGTATTTGAAGGATTACCAAAGCGGCAAAGAGGGGTTTACCCTGGCGTCCGTGCTCTTGTTGGGAAAAGATGATGTGATCTTGTCGGTGCTATCGCATCACCGTACGGATGCATTGCTGCGGCAGGTCAATCTGGATCGTTATGATGACCGGGATGATATACGGACCAATCTGATCGAAAGTTATGACCGGCTGATGGCTTTTGTTCAAAAGCATCTCTCGGACCCCTTTTATCTGGAGGGGGATGTGCGGATCAGTCTCCGGGATCAGATCTTTCGCGAGGTGGTAGCCAATTTGATCATCCACCGGGAGTTTCTGAATCCCTTTCCCGCCAAACTTATCATTGAGGGGACGCGCGTAGTTACTGAAAACAGTAACCGTCCCCATGGTTACGGGCTGATCACTCCGGATAATTTCTCACCCTATCCCAAGAATCCGGTGATTGCAAAGTTCTTCAAGCAGATTGGATGGGCGGATGAACTGGGTTCCGGAGTGAGAAAGTTGTTCCGTTACAGCAAGCTTTATAGCGGTCGCGAGCCGGAGTTGACCGAAGGGGATATCTTCAAGGTGTTTGTGCCGCTTTGCGGGGAGGATGTCAGAAAGATATCTACCCCCCAAGCTACCCCGCAAGCTACCCCGCAAGCTGAACGGGAATCAAAATTGTTGGATTTTTGCGTGGAACCAAAAACAAGGGGAGAGATTCAGGATTTTTTAGAATTAAAAGATAGGGAATATTTTCGTTCAGAGATTTTGAATCCCTTGATTGCCAAAAGGAAACTTTTATTAACTATTCCGGAGAAGCCAAACAGCCCTAAACAAAAGTATTATAAAAACAGAGGATAGTTATCGGTTGACTGGAAAAGGGAAGTCCTGTTTGGAAAGTTTAAAGTTATGAACGAAGCGGAAACACGGGCGGAATATGTTAAAGCGGGAGCCGAGGAGCTGAAATTGAAAAAAACAACCAATATCCTGGTGATTACTTTAAGCAACTTCGGGGATGTGATCTTGACGACGCCGGTGATCATGGCGCTTGTCCGGAAATACCCTGAGGCGCGGATGACGGTGGTGGTAGGACCCCGTGCGCGGAGCGTTCTCCAGAGAAGTCCTGATATCCATAAGATCGTGATCTATGACAAGAAAGCCTCTTTCCATGAAAAATTGAAATTTATTGCGGAGCTTCGCAAAGTAAAATATGACCATGTTGTGGACCTGCGTAATACCGTGATCCCGTTCCTGGTTTCCTGCAAGAGGCGGACCCCGCTTTTCAGGAAATTTACCCAGGTTAATATGAGGGATCGCCATCTCGAAATGCTTCACAACGTGGAATCTGATATGCCCGCCTCAGCGCCTTTTCATTTTTTTAATAAGGAGGATGAGGTGTTTGCGATGCGCGCCTTGGAGGTCGCGGGGATCCTGGAAAAGAGCGGGTGGATCCTGGTGGCGCCGGGGGCGGCCAGTGAGCGGAAACGGTGGCCGGTCGAGCATTTCAAGGAAGTGATCCGGGCGCTTCATAAAAGGACCGGCAAAAAGATCCTTCTGGTGGGGACCCTTGATGAAAGACCGGTGGCCGAGAACATCCTTAAAGAATTCCCAGGGATCGTCGGAGTGTTTTGCGGAGATCTTGTTTTGTCCGAGACTGCGGCGCTTATTGGGAAGGCTTCCCTTGTAGTCGCCAACGACAGCGCCCTCATGCATCTTGGATTTGAATTGGGAACGCCCACCGTCGGGATCTTCGGTCCGACGGACCATGAAAAATACGGACATGCGGGCTCGAAATTCCGCATCGCTCGGGGAGACGCCCAGGCCTGTTCCTGCAGATCCGAAAAATTGCCTCGTGCCGAGCGGAGCTGTTTTCACGGGCTCAAACCGGAAAAAGTGACCTCGCTGTGTATGGAATTGTTGGGACGGTGATTTACATTAGAAACCTCAGTGAGGGCATTGCGAGTTCCGCCAACGGCGGGGCGAAGCAATCTTAACTGCGAGATCGCCACGGCTCGCCTGCGGCGGCCTCGCGATGACGGATGAGAATTATTTATGATGAAAAAAATTAATCTTCCTGACGCTCCACGCATTCTTGTGACGCGGACCGATCGCATTGGGGACCTCGTGCTTACCACGCCGCTTTTTAAAGCCTTACGCGAAAAATTCCCGAAAGCGTGGATCGCGGTAGTCGTGTTTCTCGAACATCGTGAGATCGTGGAAGGGAATCCTTATCTTGATGAAGTGATCCTTTATGACAAGAAAGGAACGGAGTGCAGTCTTTGGGGGCAGTTTCTTTTCAGCCAAAAACTGCGGAGTAAAAAATTTAATGTAGTAATTCATGCTCATGGCACGAACCGGATGCATCTTGCGGGGTGGCTCGCGGGGATTCCCGTACGTATCGGTTATGAGCGCCGCGCGCCGTGGGCACTCTCGCATGTTCATCCCTATAATAAAAGAGAAGGGAAAAAACCGGAAGCCGAATATCTTTTTGAGCTTCTCGCTCTTTTGGGCGTTCCCTCTCCCAAAGAGATCGCGACTTTTTTCCCCGTGATGGATCGATCCGTTCGTTCCCTCGAGAGTTTGCGCATGTTCCTTGGAATTCCAGACAATCGATCCTGGATTGTCCTGAATCCCTCGGCGAGTGATGTTACTAAAATGTGGCCGGCGGAACGTTTTGCCGAGCTTGTGACCCGGATCCAAAAGGATCGCCCCAGTGTTTTTCTTGCAATTGGGACCTCCAAGGATCGACCCATTATTGAAAGATTGATAAAAAACACGCCAGTCCCGGTTTTCGATCTGAGTGGAAGGCTTTCGCTCGGGATGCTAGGCGCGCTTTTGAAGAGGTCGTCCCTGCTTGTTTCCAATGATTCCGGGCCCGTCCATATCGCGACAGCAGTCGGCACGCCGGTGGTTTCCATTTTCGGGAGGTATGAAGCAGGGCTTGGGCCCAAACGCTGGCAACCGCTGGGAAAGAATTCGCGCGTGGTCGCGAAGGATATTTCCTATATTCCTGAAGCCGAGCGGAAGTTCACCTATATTGACGAGATCGCGGTGGAGGATGTGTATCAGGCGGCGAAAGAGTGGGTGTCTCGCCATTCTGGTGCGAGGGGGATCTCGTGAGAACACTTCGCCGCGTACTCATCGTTCATCCGTATGGGATCGGGGATCTTCTTTTTGTGACGCCTGTCATGCGTGCGTTGCGTCTCATCCCGACGATCGAAACTGTCGATCTGCTTTTGGGATCCCGCACGCGAGAAGTTGTGGAGAACAATCCTCACATCAATGATATTTTTGTCGTGGACAAGGACCATGCTCATCGGCAGACAGTCCTTGAAAACCTTCGCGACCAATGGGAGCTTGGCCAAAAACTCCGGGCCAAGCATTATGACCTGATCCTGGATTATTCGCTCAGGCGCGAACATGCTTTTTTCGGCCGGTTCTTTCTCGGGATTCCGCGGTGCGCGGGGTTTGCGTATAAAAAGCGCGCGACATTCCACAATATCCGGTTCCCGCTTCCTGAAGCCTTCTGGAAACGGCATGTCGTGGATTTTTATTGCGATCTTGCGGAAGCGGCCGGAATTCCCGTGAAGGATCGCTTTTTGGAATATTACTTTTCCAAGCCCCTATCTCTAATTGAAGCGGAGGCCGCCGAAAAGCTGAAGCTTTTGCCAGGGCGCTTTCTCACAGTGGCTCCCGGCGGCGGCGATTCCTGGGGGAAAGAGGCTTCTTTCAAACGCTGGCCCGTAAAGTATTTCGCGGAGTTGATCAAAAAACTTCAAGAGGAACGAAACATTCACGGTGTTGCCATCTTGGGCAGTCATTCCGAGCGAGCACTGTGTGAGGAATTGCAGGCGATGGTTCGGCCGCCTTCAATTGTGCTGGCGGGCGAGACCAAGCTTGCGCAAACGGCCATGGTGCTCAAAAAGTCCGCACTTTTTATCGGCAACGACGGGGGTCTCGTGCATCTGGCGCGTGCGCTTCATGTGCCGCATGTAGCATTCTATGGGCCTGTGCCGCCTGAAGTGTATGGACCGTATCCACCGTCGCCTGACGCGATCGCTATTTTTAAAAGCGACTTGGAGTGTCGTCCCTGTTACTACAAATTCCGCTATAATAAACAGTGTCAAACGATCGCGTGTTTGAAAGATCTGAAGCCAGATGAAGTTTTTGAACAATTAGGGGGTCAGGCTGAATTAAAATAAGGGGGTCAGGCACCATTTTGTACAAGCTAAAATGGAGCCAGACCCCGAATTCAGCCTGACCCCTTTAATAGCGTCCGCGATGAAACGCGGAAAAGGAACATTTATGGCCAAACGGAAGATCATTGAGATCGACAGGGAAAAATGCAACGGGTGCGGGCTTTGCACCAAAGCTTGCGCGGAAGGCGCGCTTGTCCTGGATAAAGAGAACAAGGCCGTGCTTGTGAAAGAGATCTTCTGCGACGGGATGGGGGCATGCCTCGATGTGTGTCCTGTCGGTGCTCTCAAGATCATCGAGAGGGACAGCAACGATTATGATCCCAAGGCCGCTTTTGCGCATGTGTTGAAGACCCAGGGAGCTGAGGCAGCAAAAAAAGTTCACGGTGCCTCAGCGTTGCCGGCCCCCGACCGCTCTCCGCATTTTGGCGGTTGTCCGGGTTCGATGGCCCGCGAGATTAAACGTAAAGTTTCAGTCAACAAGGAAGATTTTACGACGGGGTTGGTGCAATCTGAGCTCAGCCAGTGGCCGATCCAGTTGCGTTTGATCTCACCGGCCGCGCCGTATTTCAAGGAATGTGATCTCTTGATCGCGGCGGATTGTACGGCCTTTGCGCTCGGAGGTTTTCATCAGGAGATGCTCAAGGGCAAGCCCCATTCTCCATCAAAAGAATCAAAGGTTAATGGGGCTAGTCCTGGCAACCTTTCAGGAAATGAAAATGGAAGCCAGGGCAAGAAACTCGCGATTGCCTGTCCGAAACTCGATGAGACGGAGGGGTATGTCGAAAAGATCGCAGAGCTCCTCAAAAACAATACGGTGTATTCGCTGACCGTGGTAATCATGGAAGTGCCATGTTGTTCCGGGCTCTTTCGTCTGGTTCAGGAAGCGGTCGAACTTTCGGGCACACATCTGCCCGTGAAAAGGGTCGTCATTGGTCTTGACGGGACCCTCCGGAATTGAGCTCCATGAAAAAAGCCGCGCTGTTCTTTTTAACGCTGGTTCTTCTTATCCCTGTCGGTTCTTCCCAGGAGACGGAAAAGATTTTCCCGCGCTCTGAAAAACCCGCGACGAAGATCTTTCTCGGAGAGAAAATAAAGTTCGAAATCAGCTACCTCGGGATCGTCGTGGGGGAGGCGGTGTCTGAGGTGAAAGAACTCGTGAAGGTGAATGGCCGCGAGGCTTATCACATCGAGATCAATATCCGATCGCGTGCGATCATCGACTGGATCTACAAGGTCCGGGACACGCATCACACCTATATCGATGCTGAGCATTTTCATTCCCTTCGTTATGAAAAAAAGATCAAAGAGGGTCGTTACTGGACGGACGAGTCGATGGAATACGATCAGGACGGGCATGTCGGACGTTTTTATTCCCGCAAGGACAACAGCCGCAAGGAGATGCTCATCCCCAAGCATGTTCAGGACCAGATCTCCTGCTGCTACTGGCTTCGACTTCAGGAGGTAAAACCCGACTCCAAGACGCTGATTTCGGTGAACGCAGACGAAAAGAATTGGGATCTTGAAGTCGTCACACACGGCGTCAAGGAAATGAAGATCGACCCCGTGGGTGTTTTCCAGGCCGTTGAGGTCGAGCCGATCATTTTATTTGAGGGGTTTTTTGTCAAGCGAGGAAAAGTCCGTGGATGGATGAGCATGGACGAGCGCCGCATCCCGCTTGTCATGAAGGTCAAGGTCCCCGTTTTGGGCGATGTTACCGCAAAACTTGTCGGCTACGAGCCCGGCGCCAGTTCCTAGTTTTACTGTCTAAGTTTGTAACCGCAAGGATTTTTCACCTCTCCCTGTGGGAG
>MHFU01000140.1:0-20125 GCA_001804345.1 Omnitrophica bacterium RIFOXYB12_FULL_50_7 | reverse complement strand
TTGCTTTCGTAGAGAGAGATTGCCGCGTCGCTCTGTCGGGCTCCTCGCAATGACCTGTCGTTATTGAGGTTATGCGAACTTATGAAACCACTTCTAGCCGGACAAGATCCGTGGGGTTTGTAAAATCCTGTACCTTTAATTAACCGGTTCTTTCTTTTTGCCCCGCGTGATAAAATCCAGTCCATTCCAGACTCACGTATTGATCTCAGGGGAGATCTGCAAGGCGTCAGCGCGCGCGAAAAGGGGTTGGATCCATGAAAAAGACAGGCTTTGATAACGAAAAATATCTGAAGGAACAGTCCGAAGCCATTCTCAAACGGGTCAAGAAATACAGCAGCAAGCTTTATATCGAGTTTGGCGGAAAATTGCTTTTCGATCATCACGCCGCGCGAGTCCTTCCCGGGTACGATCCGAATGTCAAGATGCGGTTGCTTCAAAAGCTGAAGGACAAGATCGACATCATTCTTTGCATTCATGCCGGAGATATCGAGCGGCGGAAACTCAGGGCGGATTTCGGCATCACCTACGATGCGGATGCCTTTAAAATGATCGACGATCTTAAGACCTGGGGACTTGCGATCACGGCGGTGGTGATCACGCGTTTTAACGAACAGCCGGCCGCCAAGATTTTCAAGAACAAGCTGGAACGGCGCGGTATCCGCGTCTACACGCACCGGTTTACCAAGGGATATCCCACGGACGTGGAGTTGATCGTTAGCCCCGAAGGTTACGGGGCCAATGAGTATATCGAGACCCAAAATCCGATCGCGATCGTGACCGGACCGGGGCCCGGGAGCGGGAAGCTCGCGACCTGTCTTTCCCAACTTTATCACGATCATACTCGAAGCCTTGAAAGCGGCTATTCGAAGTTTGAAACTTTTCCGATCTGGAATCTGCCGCTCAAACATCCCGTGAACATAGCTTATGAGGCCGCGACCGCGGACCTGGGCGATGTCAATATGATCGATTCGTTCCATCTGGAGGCTCATAAAAAGACAACGGTCAATTACAACCGCGATCTTGAGATCTTTCCGGTGCTTCAGCGCATCCTGAAAAAAATCATGGGGAACCGATCGATCTACCAGTCGCCGACGGACATGGGCGTCAACTGTGCCGGTTTCGGGATCGTGGATGATGCGGTTGTCCGGAAAGCCGCTGTGCAGGAAGTGATCTCGCGATATTTCCGTTATTCCTGCGAATACGTCATGGGGTTCGTAGAAAAAGAAGCGGCTCAGAGGACGGAGCTTTTGATGAAGGAGCTGGATGCGAAGATCGAGGACCGTCGCGTGGTGCTCCCTGCGCGGGAAACGTCCCAGGAAGCGCAGCGCCTTGGAGAGGGGAACAAAGGAATTTATTGTGGCGCGGCGATCGAACTTCACGATGGATCGATCGTGACCGGAAAGAACACGCCGCTCATGCACGCGGCATCGAGTTTGGTGCTGAATGCTGTCAAAAAACTTGCCGGCATTCCCGATCAAATTCATCTTTTATCGCTGGGCGTGATCGAGTCCATCGGACGTCTCAAGCAGGACATCATGGGTTCTCATGCGGTCAGTTTGAATCTGGATGAGATTTTGGTGGCCTTGAGCATCAGCGCTGCCACCAATCCTTCGGCCGAGGCCGCCATGTCGAAACTTAAGGAACTGAGCGGATGTGAGGCTCATATGACCCATATCCCGACCTCCGGAGATGACAAGGGGCTTAAGCGTCTCGGGATCAATGTCACGAGTGACACCGATTTTTCCACCGTCAGTCTCTTCGACGCGTAATATTTTTTAAGAAAAGGAGAAATAATGTATGCCGACTTATGAGTATGAATGCGGGGCGTGCGCGCACCGGTTCGAGAAATTCCAGTCCATGATCGATAAGCCCATCAAGAAATGCCCCCATTGCGGGAAGGCCAAGGTCGAACGGTTGATTTCCGGAGGATCAGGGATTCTTTTCAAGGGAAGCGGCTTTTATCAAACCGATTATCGTTCCAAGGGTTACAAAGATTCAGCCAAGAAGGACGTCCCTAAAAAGGAAGCTCCCGCAGCCCCAGCTTGCTCCGGCGATTGTGCTTCTTGCCCGACGGCAAAAAAGTGATTTCCTGAATCAGAATTAACATCGGGGGATCTTCCAAGACAACTCCCGGGCATTTTATTCTCTAACTCGTTTAATTTCAAGAAGTTATAAGAATTTCCTTTCGTTGACACCCCCGGGAGGCGGTGTTAAGATACTGCCTTCCCATTTGGAATATCCTATGAAAAATACCCTTACTTCTTCAGAGAAAAAGCGTTTTCTGGAAATTACCGGCGGGTTCAAAAAGACCCGTATTCTTGTGATCGGGGACTTCATTCTGGACCAGTTTGTCTGGGGGAGTGTAAAGCGCATTTCCCCCGAGGCGCCGGTTCCGGTGGTCAAGGTTGAGCGGGAATCCTTCATGCCGGGGGGATCGCTGAACGTGGCCAATAATATCCGTTCCCTCCGAGGGCAGGTTTTCCCTTGCGGGGTGGTGGGCCGTGATCTTTATGGGCGCATGCTGATTAAGGTGATGCGCAAACAGGGGATCGAGACCGGGGGGATTGTTTATGATCCGATGCGCCCGACGTCCCTCAAAACCCGCGTGATCGCGCATTCCCAGCAAGTGGTCCGTTTTGACCGTGAAAAGACGGACGATGTTTCCAAGGTCGATCTCTTGAAGATCCTGCAATTTGTCCGTGAGAATATCAAACACATGGATGTCGTGATTCTTGAGGATTACGGCAAAGGCGTGATGCAGCCCTTTCTTTTGAAGGAGATCGTCCGCCTTGCCAAAAGGCACAAAAAGCCCGTACTCGTGGATCCCAAAGAAAAACATTTTGTTTATTATCAGGGAGTAACGTGTATTACCCCGAACCGAAGCGAGGCCTATATCGGTTATGAGAGGACCCATGGATCGTGCTACCAAACTCCTGAACTGGACACGGTGGGATGGGGATTGATGAAAAAATTGAAACTTGATTCCGTGCTGATCACATTGGGTGAGGATGGTATGGCCCTTTTTGAAAAAAATAAAAAGCTGACCCGGGTCCCGACTGCCGCGCGCGAAGTCTATGATGTTTCTGGCGCGGGGGATACGGTGATCGCAACGCTTGCTCTCGCATTAGCGGCAGGCGCGAAAATGCAAGAGGCCGCGAAGATCTCAAATCTTGCGGCCGGTATCGTGGTGGGGAAGCTTGGCACGGCAACGGTCGCTCCCGAAGAGCTAGAAGAAGCAATCCGAAAAGCGTAAATGCTAAATTCCAAGATCCAAGAAACAAGAAACAAGAAACAAGAACCAAGATCCAAGAACCAAGCAAATTCCAAGTTCCGAAATACCAATCGAAAAAATAGTCTCTGTCTGGCTGTTTGGAATTTTGGTTATTGGACCTTGGGTGGAGTTTGGATCTTGGCGCTTGGGACTTCGGCCCTTGAGGGCCGGTTATGAAAGCTCTCGGTGTTATTCCCGCGCGTTTAGGTTCCACACGTTTACCCGAGAAGATTCTGCGTTCTATAGGCGGCAAACCCATGATCCAGTATGTGTGGGAGCGCGCGAAGCAGGCGAAAAAACTTGAGGATGTGATCGTGGCGACCGACGACACGCGCATCCAGCAATGCGTGGAGGGATTCGGCGGTAAGGCTTTCATGACGCGCAAAGACCATCCGAACGGAACCTCAAGGATCGCGGAAGTCATGGGTCGTTTCAAGCAGGATCTTGTGATCAATATTCAGGGCGATCAGCCGCTTGTGGACCCGAAGGCGCTTGATGAGATGGTGAGCATTTTTGAAAGAGAGAAGGATGTGAAAATGCTGACCCTGGCCGTGCGTATGTCGGATAGGGCGAGTTTCGAGAATCCCAATGTTGTTAAAGTTGTGTGTGATGCGGAAGGGAACGCGCTTTATTTTTCACGCGCGATGATCCCGTTTTTTCAAGGAACATCGTATCAAAAAGTAAATGTTTCTGATGGCGTTTTCCCCTCACCTTTATCCTCTCCCCCCGCGGGGGGGAGAGGGCAGGGTGAGGGAGTTGCGCCGTGTGCATTCAGTTTTTTAAAACATCTGGGAGTTTACGGGTACCGGCGTGAATTTCTTTTGAAATTTATTGCCTGGGAGCCGGGAATCCTGGAAAATACCGAGAAATTAGAGCAGCTCAGGGTCCTCGAAAGGGGCCGTTCCATTCGCGTGATCGAAACGGCGTATGATTTCATCAGCGTGGACACGGAAGAGGATCTTCACGAAGTGGAAGATCGACTTCGTGGGAAAAATACCAATGACCAAAAGACAAGATCCAAGTAAATTCCAAGCGCCAAGGTCCAATAATCAAACGGGTTGTTAAATCTTGGAGGTTGGAATTTGATTTTATTGTTTGGTGATTGGTTCTTGTTTATTGGTTCTTTTTTGGTCATCAGTTAAGAAGGATTCATAAGGATAAAATTATGCCAAAGCATATTTTTGTGACAGGCGGCGTTGTTTCATCTCTGGGAAAAGGGATCGCGTCCGCGTCGATCGCGAAGATTCTTGAAGCAAAGGGTCTTAAAGTCGCGATCCAGAAACTCGATCCTTATCTTAATGTGGACCCCGGCACCATGAATCCTTTTCAGCACGGCGAGGTCTATGTGACCGATGATGGCGCGGAGACGGATCTGGATCTTGGCCATTACGAGCGTTTCACGCACAGCACGCTGGGTCGTGAGAACAACGTGACGAGTGGTCAGATCTATTACAGCGTGATTACGAAGGAGCGGCGCGGGGATTATCTGGGGGGTACCGTGCAAGTGGTGCCACACATCACCAATGAGATCAAAGAACGCATCCGGGATGTTTCGCGCAACAAACGTTATGATGTTGTGATCTGCGAAGTCGGCGGCACGGCCGGCGATATCGAGTCTCTGCCGTTCCTGGAGGCCGCCCGGCAATTTCGCCATGAGGTGGGTCGAGAGAACTCTCTTTTCATCCATCTGACGCTCGTCCCTTATATCAAAGCCGCGGGCGAGCTCAAGACCAAGCCCACGCAGCATAGTGTTGGAACCTTGCGTGAGATCGGTATTCAACCGGACATTCTGATCTGCCGTACAGAAAAAAAGATTGACCAGGCGATGAAAGACAAGATCGCGCTTTTCTGTAATGTGGAGCCCGAAGCCGTGATCGAAGCGCGTGATGTGGCCTCGATCTATGAATGTCCCCTTGCGTTCAAGGAGGAAGGGATCGACAAGGTCATTTGTCAGAAGCTCAAGATCGAATATAAGGCGGGAAGTCTTCATGAGTGGAAAAAGAACGTGGTCGACAAGGCGCTTCATCCCAGGCATTTGGTCAAGATCGCCGTGGTGGGTAAATATATCGAGTTGCAGGATGCCTATAAATCCATTTATGAGTCTTTGAAGCACGGCGGGATTGCCAACGATACGGGGGTGGTGATCAAGAGGATTAATTCCGAAAAGCTTGAGACGGCCCGTTCGCTTGAGCAGCTCAAGGGTGTTTCCGGGATTCTGGTGCCGGGCGGTTTCGGAAGTCGCGGGATCGAAGGAAAACTCAAAGCGATCCAATTTGCCCGCGAGAAAAAAATTCCTTTTTTCGGGATCTGTCTCGGGATGCAGTGCGCGGCGATCGAGTTTGCGCGTAACGTCCTGGACATGAAAGGCGCGCATTCGACTGAGTTCAACAAAAAGACGCCTTTTCCGGTGATCAGCCTTCTCGAAGAACAACAGAACGTGAAGGATCTGGGCGGCACCATGCGTCTGGGTGCGTATCCGTGCCAGATCAAAAAAGACACGCTCGCGCACAAGGCCTACAAGGTGGATGAGATTTCGGAGCGTCATCGCCACCGTTATGAGTTCAACAATGAATACCGCGAAAAGTTCCAAAAGGCTGGTATGAGACTTTCAGGTGTTTCCCCGAGCGGGAAGCTCATCGAGATGATCGAGTTGGAAGGCCATCCCTGGTTTCTTGCGGTCCAGTTCCATCCCGAGTTCAAATCCAAGCCGGACAGGTCGCACCCGATTTTTCGGGAATTTATTCGTTCTGCGCTCGCTTTTCAGGAAGAGCATGGCCTGAAGATCTCTACTCCGGTGGAGCCAGAGATCGCCAAGGCCGAAGTTCCCATGAAGGAGAAGGGTGAGGTCCATGCATAAGGTGGCGCTGGGGTCTATCGTCTTCGGAGATCCTCGGAAGCTCGTTCTGATCGGTGGGCCTTGCGTGATCGAGGATGAGAAAAGTACACTTAGGCTTGCGGAAAAGATCTCGGAAGTTACCCGGACGCTCAAGATCCCGTATGTTTTTAAAGCGAGCTTTGATAAGGCTAATCGTTCCTCGATCCGTTCCTTTCGCGGCCCGGGCCTTGAAAAAGGTCTTGTGATCCTTGCCCGCGTCAAAAAAGAGTTCAAACTTCCCATTCTTACAGATTTTCATACGCCCGAGCAGGCGAGGCCAGTGGCCGAAGTCGCGGACATCCTCCAGATCCCGGCGTTTCTTTGCCGCCAGACCGATCTTTTATTCGCGGCCGCGGCGACAGGGAGGATCGTGAACGTGAAAAAAGGACAATTTCTTTCTCCGTGGGAAGCGAAGAACATGATCCATAAACTTGAAGAAGTCGGGTGCAAGAAGATCCTTCTCACGGAACGCGGTACGAGTTTTGGGTACAATAACCTCGTGAACGATTTTCGTGCGATTCCCATCATGCGTGAATTCGGGTATCCCGTGGTCTATGACGCTACACATTCGGTGCAGATTCCGGGTGGGAAGGGCACGGCTTCGGGCGGCATGTCGGAATTTATCCCGACGCTTGCGCGCTGCGCGGTCGTGGCCGGAGCGGATGCTATTTTTATGGAGATCCATGAGGATCCAGCCAAAGCGCTTTCCGACGGGCCGAACGCCCTAGCGCTCTCTCAATTGGAACCTCTGCTCAAAAAACTGATCGTGCTTAAAAAATGCGTCGGTGGGGAGGGCTAGGACCATGAAAACGTCCAAGGTGATACGACTTGCCAAAGAAGTTCTCAGAATGGAAGCTCTCGCCATCTCGAGGCTTCGGTCCCGGATTGGCAAGGATTTCGAGACGGTGGTTCAATGGATGGCGGATTGCAAAGGACGCGTGATACTTACCGGAATGGGAAAACCCGGTTTTATCGCCCGCAAGATTGCCGCGACTATGGCTTCCACGGGAACGCCCGCTTTTTTTCTTCATCCCGCCGAAGCAGTGCACGGTGATTTTGGGATGGTGACCTCTAAGGACCTCGTAATTGCAATCTCGCAAAGCGGGGAAAGCGAAGAGATCGTGAGGCTTCTTCCTCTTATGAAAAAAAAAGGCGTGAAACTTGTTGCGCTCACGAGTGTCCCCAGATCCTCCCTTGGGAAAAATGCAGACGTAGTGCTGGATCTCGGTGTGCGACGTGAAGCGTGCCCTTTAAACTTGGCGCCTTCCGCTTCGACGACCGCTTCGCTTGCGCTTGGAGACGCGCTCGCGCTTTCGCTTCTCAAGAAAAAAGGTTTTCGTTCCGAAGATTTCGCGGAGCTTCATCCGGCAGGAAGTCTTGGAAGGCGGCTGCTCAAGGTTCGGGAGATCATGCGTACGGGGAAGGCCAATCCTCTCGTGGGGGTGAAGACCACGGTACGTCAAGCGCTTCTCAAGATCACGGCCTCAAGGGCGGGCAGTTGTACAATCGTCGACGGGCACGGGAAATTGGTGGGCGTGTTCACGGACGGAGATCTCCGGCGGCATCTGAAATCCCAGAGCGAGAAGATCTTGAGCCGTCCTGTTGTTCAATGGGCTACGCTTAAACCCCGCTATATCCAGAAGGAAAGACTTGCGGAGGAGGCGTTCCATATCATGGAGTCTCTTCGTATTGATGAATTGCCGGTGGTGGATAAAGCCCGACGCGTCGTAGGTCTCCTGGATGTTCAGGATCTTATGAGGGCGGGACGGGTTTGATCTCACTATCCCAACTTTAGATTTTTTTTCATAAGGAGTAGTTGGGATTGCCCCAATTTCAACTTCGTTAAAATTGATAGGTATTGGGACTATCCTTGTCTTTGATTTATTTCTAAAATGGTTGACAAGGATTGCCCCAATCTCAGCTTCGCTTCGATTGATTGGAATTGGGACTGCCCCAATTTCAAAAAATCTGAAATTGATAGGTATTGGGACTATCCTTGTCTTGGATTTGTTTCTAGATGGTTGACAAGGATTGCCCCAATTTCAAAAAATCTGAAATTGATAGGTATTGGGACTATGGCCAAGCGCAAGTTCTATCGCTATCCGCTTTATCTTTTAGCAAGGCTTGCGGCGGAATTTTTATTGATTCTGCCACGGAGTTGGGCCCTGGCGCTTGCCAGCGGCGTCGGGCATGGGGGATACCGGCTCGTTTCGCGTCAAAGAACGAAGATCCTTGAGAATCTAAAGTTGGCGTATGGCGACACGAAAAGTTCCGTAGAGCTGGAAGCGATCGGTCGGCGGGTGTTGGGGCACATGCTTCAGACGGCCGTGGATTTCTTGCGTTTTGCCACGCTTTCACGCGATAGAGTGGTCTCGATCGTGGAGACCGGTGATGCCTATTCTTTCTGCAAAGATGTTTTGCAAGAAGGGAGGGGGCTCATTATAATGACGGCGCACTTGGGGAACTGGGAGCTTTTAGCCGGAAGTTTTTGTTTGCAGGGTTTTAAGGGCGCTGTTATTGGCCGCAGAATCTATTATGAGCCCTATAACCGGTGGATTGTAGGCCTGCGGAGTGCCGTAGGCGTTCAAACCATCTATCAGGATGAGGCCGTCAGACAGGTCCATGTTCATCTGAAGGCGGGTGGAATTATCGGGCTTCTGCCGGATCAGGATCGAGACCATACTCGGGGTATTTTTGTAGATTTTTTTGGAAAGCCAGCCCATACGTCCGTGGCGCCTGTGAAATTTGCAATGGCTTCGGGAGCGCCAATCCTGCCGGCTTTTATGGTCCGAATGCCCGGGAATCGCTACAAGCTCCTTTTGGGGAATTTGATTCGACCGAAGATCGAAGGTGGTGATCGAACGGCCTCGATACGGAAATACACCGAAGCCTGGATGAAAGATTTTGAAGAAGTGATTCGCCGTTACCCGGAGCAATGGGGATGGATGCATGATCGCTGGAAAACGAAGTCTGAAGATGTGACTGTAGCGGAACTTAAGGAGACAGTGAAAAGCTCATGATCAAACGTCTTGTTTTTATTTTTGTGGCACTGGTAGTGTTCTACGTGTTCTTCGTGCAGGTGCAGGTGGTCATCACCCGCAAGCACAGGGCCGAACAGGGGGCCGAGAAACCTTCCGAACAGAAACCACAAAAGATCTTCTCGTTTTCATTCACCAAGTATACGTCCGAAGGGCAGCGCGAAATTGAGATCGAAGGTGATTCTGCGGATATCCTTACTAACACGGTGCAGCTTATGAACGTGATGGCCAAGGCGTATGCCGAAGAAGTTCCCGTAACCGTAACGGCGGATCGCGGTAAATATGACAAGAAAAAAAACAAGATCCATCTTGAAAAAAATGTTGTGGCTACGACCGATGATGGGACGAGGCTCGTGACCGAGGCTTTGGATATGAGTCCCTCGGAACACGTGGTGGAGACCGACCTGCCAACGCAGGTCAAGAAGGACAATATTAACGTGGAGGGCATCGGTGCTCGGGCAGAGACGAACCTGAAAAAAGTAAAATTTCAAAAAAACGTGACAGTTGTGGTGCAGAATAGTGAGGATAAAGAGACCGGGCCGACGACCATTACCTGTGACGGGCCCTTGGTGGTCGACTACGAAAAGAATATCGCGCATTTCAAAGATAACGTTGTGGCGCAGGATTCTCGCGGGAAGCTTACGGCCGATACGATGGACGTTTATTACAATCGTGTGAGCCGGCGCGTTTCAAAGATCGTGTCCGTGGGGGATGTGGTGATCGAAAACCCCGACGGGAACAAGACCTACTCAGACAGCGTGATCTACCTGGCGGACGAAGGACGGATCATTTTGGGCGGGGATACAGAAGCCCTTTATTTCAGCGGGGATGCCCCGAAAGCTCTTGGGAAGGGAGTGATCTGACCATGAATTTACTTGAGACGAAACAGCTGACAAAAAGCTATAAAGGGCGCACGGTCGTCAACGGAGTGAATATCCAGATCTCACGCGGCGAGATCGTGGGACTCCTGGGGCCGAATGGCGCGGGTAAGACCACGTCATTCTACATGGTGGTCGGGGTTATCTTGCCGGAATTCGGGCAGATCTTTTTTCGAGGGGAGGAGATCACGAACCTCCCGATGTTCGAACGGGCTCGTCTCGGGATCGGCTATCTTTCTCAGGAACCTTCGATTTTCCGAAAACTGACCGTGGAAGAAAATATCATGGCAATCCTGGAAACTTTGGAAATCCCTCAGGAAGAGCGCGACCGTCGTCTCAAACGGCTCTTGAACGATCTTGATATCGCCTATCTCGCGAAGAGCAAGGCCTACACTCTTTCCGGGGGCGAACGGCGACGTCTGGAAATCACGCGTGCGCTTGTCACGAATCCGTCGCTTATTCTTTTGGACGAACCTTTCAGCGGTGTGGACCCCATCGCGGTCTTTGAAGTGCAGAAGATCCTTCAGCGGCTCAAGGCCCAGGGCCTTAGCATTTTGTTGACGGATCATAGCGTTCGCGAAACGCTTTCTATCACTGACCGTTCTTATCTTCTTTTCGAGGGCAAGGTCGAGGTCTCCGGGACCTCGGAATTTCTTGCTTCCGATGCCAAGGCTAGAGAGATCTATCTGGGAGAGAGGTTTACTTTAGCGTAATCCGAAGCCCGGTTTTGTAGCGATCCATTAAAGACTCAAGAGGAGGAAATGAAAGTGGATATTCGTTTTTCAGGACAGAATCTTAAGATTACCGCAGGAATGAAGGAACATTTGGAAGAACGTCTTCCCAAATTCGAGAAGTACGCTCCCCGGATTGTGGAGGCGCATGTGTTTCTTAAAAAAGAGAAATATATGTTTAAGGCGGAGATCACTCTCGCGGCCAAGGATTTTCATGCTTTCGGGATGGGCGAAGCCAAGGAGAATATCTTTGCGGCGATGGACGAGGCCTATGAGCGCGTCGAGAAACAGTTGAAAAAATTCCGTTCGAAGTCCAAGGGGCATCACAATAAAAGCGCCAAAGCTTCAGCGAAGATCGCGCGGGCGCTCGGGATGATCGAAGAGGAAAGTATTTTACCCGAAGGTCATCCGAAGATCATTCGTTCCTCGGCGTTCGCGTCCAAGCCGATGTCTGTTGAAGAGGCCAGTCTTCAGCTGGAGATCTCTCCGGAGACCTTTCTCGCTTTTATGAATCAGGACACCCATTTTGTGGCAGTGATCTATAAACGCAAGGACGGGAATCACGGGCTTATCGAGCCGGGATTTTAACCAAATAATCTTTTTCAATCCGGAGGAATATCTTCATGAAGATTACCGATTTTCTCAGCGTCAAAGGCATCAAGGTCGATTTAGAAGCGACCGACAAAGAAAGCATTCTGAAGGAAATGGTCGACCTTTTGGCCGAGGTCAAGGACGTGGGGGATAAAAAAAACATTCTGCGCGCTCTGATCGAGCGTGAGAACCTGGGTTCTACGGGTATTGGGCAAGGGATCGCGATCCCGCACGGAAAGACCGACAAAGTAGACGGACTCTTGGCCGTGCTCGGCGTCAGTCGCAAAGGGGTGAATTTTGAAGCGTTGGACGGCGAACCCGTCTATATCCTGTTTCTGCTTGTCGCGCCCAAGGATACCGCCGGACCGCATCTCAAAGCGCTGGCGCAGATCTCAAGACTGCTTCGGGACACTTATTTTTGCGAACTGATCAGGAAGTGTAAAACTCCTAAGGACATTTTCGATTTGATCGCAAGAGAAGAAAACCGCAAGGTCTGATCCGGACCGGCCCTGCGTCAACCTTCTATGAAATTCTTTAAGTGGTTCTATCCTGGCATCGGGATCAAGCGGTGGATCTTCCTCTGCGCGTTGGGGCTTGGATTTATCGTGTTGGTGGCTCTTTTGACCGTGCAGACCATGGCCAAGACGAGCGTACTCCTGGCCTCGTTCGCAACGGCGCTTTTGATCCTCGGGATCTTTCTCATCTATACCTCGATTAAAAATATGGTCCGGATCTTCGTGCGTGCGCTGATGCCTTTGAACGGACACGATTCGCTTGTGGATATCGTTTACCAGAAGCGCCGGGGGGAGTCCCTGTTGCATGGGCCGCGTGTTGTGGCGATCGGCGGCGGGACGGGCTTGAGCACCATGCTTGAGGGTATTAAAACGTTTACGAGCAATATCACCGCGATCGTGACGGTGACGGACACGGGTGGAAGTTCCGGGCGTTTGCGCGATGAAATGGATGTGCTTCCTCCGGGGGATATCCGGAATTGTCTAGTGGCGCTTGCTGATGCGGGGCCGCTCATCCGCGACCTTTTTCAATACCGGTTCGAACTCGGAGAAGGGTTGAAGGGACACAGCTTCGGGAATCTTTTTATTACCGCACTTTCGAAGGTTACAGGAGACTTTGAAAAGGCGATCGCGGAATCCAGCAAGGTTTTGGCTATTCGAGGACGGGTGCTTCCGTCGACGCTTGAAAAAGTGACGCTGGTGGGCGAATTCATGGACGGGACTTCGGTCGAAGGTGAGACGAACATCACGGATCTGAAAAAGCCGCTTCGCAGCATCCGTCTCCGGCCGGAGGGTTGCAAGGCATGCCAGGAAGCTCTGGACGCGATCGAGATCGCGGATCTTGTTCTCATGGGCCCGGGAAGTCTTTACACCAGCATTTTGCCGAATCTTTTGATCAAGGACATTCGCGACGCAGTGCTTGGGTCCGACGCGTACAAGGTCTATATTATGAACGCGATGACGCAGCCCGGGGAAACCTCGGGAATGAGTGCGTGGGATCATTTGAACGTGATCCTGGATCATACGGACCCAAGGATCGTGGATGCTTGCTTCGTGAACACGGCGACCATCCCGGTGGCGATGCTCCGGCGTTATGCCAAACAGGGTGCCGTACCAGTAAAGCTGGATATCGAGAAGATCCGGGAAAAAGGTTATCAGATTATTCGGGGCGATGTACTCCAGGCGGGCGAGCAGGTCCGCCATGATTCGGAATCTCTGATGAAGCTCGTTTTGGAGCATTACAGGGAATATGTTGAGCGAACGGAAGAATGAGTACGCCCAAGTCTTTATTTCTTTTTAATGAGGGTGACTTGGACAGCCATGATTTCCAATTTTTTTATTAAGGAGAATCATGACGAAACAGCGGAAAAAAACAGGGCAAGAGCCGGTCGAACGGACCTTTGTGATCAGCAATAAGCTGGGTCTTCACGCCCGGCCCGCTGCTGTCTTTGTCCAAACCGCGAACCGGTTTGAGGCTTCGGTTGAGGTTCAAAAAGAAGATCTCAAGGTTGACGGTAAATCGATCATGGGCATCATGACGCTTGCGGCGGAGATGGGCTCCTCGATCACGGTGCGTGCGACGGGTAAGGACGCTGTGGCGGTCCTGGAAGCGTTGGCCAGGCTAATGGAATCTAATTTCGGAGAATAAACCATCCCAACTTGTAATTTATTTACATGAAGGGTAGTTGGGATGGCCCCAATTTCTGCTTCGCAAAATTGAAAGGTATTGGGACCATGAAAGAATATCAAGGGATTGGGGTATCGCCCGGCATCGCAATCGGGAAGGTGTTTATCCTGCATAGCGGCGGATCCTTCAATTTGCCTAAGCGTTCCGTGGGTCCCGAGCAGATCTCCAACGAGATCGCCCGGTTCGAAGAAGCCCTGACTCGAACTCGTACCGAGATTCTCGGCATTCGCCGGAAACTTTCGGACCAGATCGGCCGGGAGAGTTCGGACATCTTTACAGCGCATCTTCTGATTCTCGAAGACCGGACTCTGATCGAAGATGTGATCGAAGTGATCAAAAACGAGAAGGTCGGGGCGGAATACGCCTTTGCGGCTGTGATCCAGCGCTACTTTCAGGCCTTTTCCCAGATCAATGACGAATACCTCAAAGAGCGCATCTCGGATATTCGCGATGTGGGCAAGCGTCTTCTTGCGAATCTTTGCGGCGAGGAGAAAAAACGTCTTGAGGAATTTCATGGGAAAGTGATCATCGCCTCGCACGATCTTTCGCCATCGGATACAGCTTCACTCGATCGGAATAAAGTGATGGCGTTTATTACCGAGATCGGCGGAGCGACGTCGCACACGGCGATCCTTGGCCGTTCGCTTGAGATCCCCGCCGTTGTGGGGCTCGGTGAGGTCATCAATGAACTTCAGGATGACGACACGATCATCGTGGACGGGACGCACGGAGTCGTGGTCCTCAATCCCGATCAATCGACCATCGACAGATTCAGCTCCCAGGAGAACCGTTTCATCCAACTTACCGGAGAGTTGGATAAACTGCGGGACCTTCCGGCGGAGACGCTCGATGGAAAACGTATTACGCTTGCGGCCAATATCGAATTCTATCATGAGGTATCCTCTGTCATTTCTCACGGCGGCGAAGGAGTCGGGCTTTTTCGTACGGAATATTTTTATATGAATCGGGCGACACTTCCAACCGAGCAGGAACAATACGAGGCTTATCGCAAGGTCGTGGAGGCGATGCATCCGCATTCGGTGGTCATTCGTACGCTTGATCTCGGAGGCGACAAATTCGTTTCCACGCTCGAGATCCCCCATGAGATGAATCCCTATCTCGGCTGGCGTGCCATTCGCTTTTGTCTGACGCGCACGGATATCTTTAAAACCCAGTTACGAGCGATCCTCCGGGCAAGCGTGCACGGCGATCTGAAGATCATGTACCCGATGATTACAGGCGTTTACGAGGTTCGCGCCGCGCGTGAAATATTAAATGAGGCGATGGCCGAACTCGAAAAAGAAGGCGTTCCCTTCAATAAGGATATTCATGTCGGAGCCATGATCGAGATTCCTTCCGCAGCCTTGGCCAGCGATGTGTTGGCTAAGGAAGTGGATTTCTTTTCCCTCGGGACGAACGATCTGATCCAGTATGTGCTCGCGATCGACCGTATGAACGAGAAAATCGCGCATCTTTATGAACCCACCCATCCCGCGATCGTTCGCCTGATCGATCTAACGATCCGAAACGGGCACGGCCATAACATTTGGGTGGGAAGCTGCGGAGAAATGTCCTCGGATCCGGCGATCGCGATTCTTTTGGTGGGACTCGGGGTCGACGAAATTAGCGCTAGCCCTGTGATGCTGCCCAAGATCAAGAAGGCGATCCGTTCGATCCGCTATTCCGACGCCAAGGAGATTGCTCAAAGGTCTCTGGCGTTCCACACCGGTAAAGAGACCTATGCCTTTCTGAAAGAGAAGCTCAAAGATGTTTGCGAGGAGCTTGCGGACGAGTAGTTCAAACTCTAAGGGACGGTTTTCTTTCGGGAGAACCGTCCCTGTTGGAAAAGGTTAATCCAAAAATCGTAGTTTCTAACAGACTTTGGGGGAGTCATGGAAAGATTTCTAAAAGATCTTGGGGACCAGATCGAGAAAGCACAAATCATTGCGAAGGGGGTCGATCTTCCGCTCTCGTTCATTAGAAAACCTGTCAAGGTCCTTTACTGCGGGATGGGCGGATCCGCGATCAGCGGGGACATCCTCGGGACGATCGCGCAGAGTCGTTCACGGATCCATTGGACGGTGAATCGGACCTCCCGGCTTCCGGAGTGGGTGGATTCCAAAACGATCGTTATCCTTTCCAGTTATTCCGGGAATACCCAGGAAGTCCAGTCGATCTTTGAACAGGCGATTGCGCGCAAAGCCTCTTTTCTTGTCGTCGCTTCGGGCGGTTGGCTTGCCCGCGAGGCGGAAGAACGCAAAATTCCTTTTTTCCGTCTTCCGGAGGGGTATCCGCCGCGTTTCGCGATCGGCTACGGGACCTTCGCGCTTCTTTTTCTTTTTATTCGCCACAAGTGGTTTGAAGTGAGTAAAAATGAAATAGAGGAGGTTCTTCGAACGGTACGCCGTTTTCCGGTTGCCGAGGCGAAACAACTGGCCCAAAAGCTTTTTCAGAAAAATGTGAGTATTTACGGCGCGGGGTTGATGCAGCCGGTTGCTTTAAGGTGGCGGACGCAACTTGCCGAGAATTCGAAGACGCTTGCCGCTTGCGAAGCGATGCCCGAAATGTTTCATCATGAGATCGAAGGATGGCTTTTCCCAAAGTTCAAGGTGAAGCGCTCGGTCGCGATCTTTTTTACCGATAAACATGAACCGGATTGGCTCAGAAAGAAGAAAAGGGTCGCAATGCAGGCGATCCAGGAGCATGGCGCCAAAGTGATAGAGCTTAAGGCCTCCGGGGAAGGGTGCCTCGCTCGGATTTTTTCGATGGTCCTCCTCGGTGACTGGACGAGTTGTGAACTTGCAAAGCTTAATAAAGTCGATCCCATGTCGATCTGCATTATTGACCGGCTCAAAAAGGCGGTTAAAGGGATCTCATGAAGGTTATCGTTCTTTGCGCGGGTTATGCGACACGTCTTTATCCCCTGACCGAGAATATGCCCAAACCCCTGCTTCCGGTGGGGAATAAGCCTATTCTGGAGTGGATCCTGGACCGCGTCCAAAAAGTCCCGGGCGTTGAAGCTGTTTATCTCGTGAGTAATCAAAAGTTCGCCGGGCATTTTGAGACTTGGACGGCGAAGGTGAAATATCCCTGGCCGGTGGAGGTTGTAAACGATCATACCCTGAGTAATGAGACCCGCCTTGGAGCGATCGGGGATCTGGCGTACGTGATCAAGACGAAAAAGATCGATCCTTGTGACCTTTTGGTGATCGCGGGGGATAATTTCTTCGATTTTGATTTGGAATCGTTCGTCGATTTCGGAAAAAAGAAAAGGCCTCACGGTATTATCGCGGTCTATGACGTTAGGGACAAAGAACTCGCCAAACGTTATGGGTTGGTCAGGACCGATAGGGAGGGGAAGATCCTGGAATTTCAAGAAAAACCGCCCCAACCGACGACCACGCTTGTCTCCAGCGGCATCTATTGGCTCCCCGCGGAGACGTGGAGCCTGCTTGACAGGTATATCACAAGTGGCCATAATACCGACCAACCCGGCCATTATATGCGTTGGCTGGCTGAAACATCGGGCCTCTTTGCTTTTTCTCTCAAGGGAAAATGGTTGGATATCGGTGACCTCGCCTCTTATCAGAAAGCTAATGCCATTGTCAATACCCCAACAAACCCAAAGGAGTAACACCCCTATGAAAAAAGGACATTATTTCTTCACTTCTGAATCTGTTTCCGAAGGGCATCCGGACAAACTTTGCGATCAGGTCTCTGATGCGGTCCTGGATGCTTATTTTGCACAGGATCCTAATTCGCGCGTCGCTTGCGAATGTCTTGCGACCACCGATCGACTGACCATTGCAGGTGAAATCACCAGTAAGGCGAAAGTGGACGTTGAAAAAGTCGCGCGGGATGTCATCAAAAAGATCGGTTATGTGGACCCCAAGATCGGATTTGATTATAAAACCTGCAAAATCGATATTGCTTTGCATACCCAGTCACCGGATATTGCGATGGGGGTGGATACGGGCGGCGCCGGGGACCAGGGGATGATGTTTGGGTACGCGACGGATGAAACTGAAGAGCTCATGCCGCTTCCGATTATGCTGGCGCACAAACTGGTCCGCTATCTCGCTGCGGTGCGGAAGTCCGGGAAGATCAAATATCTCCGGCCCGATTCAAAAAGCCAGGTGACCATCGAATACGAAAATGAAAAACCGGTGCGTGTGGAGGCGGTGGTGCTTTCCTCCCAGCATGACGGAGATGTGACGCTCCCGACGATCACCAAAGATCTTACAGAGAAAGTGATCAAAAAGGTTATTCCGGCTGAGCTGCTGGATTCAAAGACTAAGATTTACATCAACCCCACGGGCCGTTTCGAAGTGGGCGGTCCTCACGGCGATACCGGTCTTACGGGCCGCAAGATCATTGTGGATACGTATGGCGGCATGGGGCGTCACGGCGGTGGCGCGTTCAGCGGGAAGGACCCCTCCAAAGTGGACCGCTCTGCGGCTTATTTCGCGCGTTATGTCGCGAAGAATATCGTGGCCGCTGGCCTCGCCGGCAGCTGCGAGATCCAGGTTTCTTACGCGATCGGTATTGCGGAACCGGTTTCAATCCGTGTCGATACGTTTGGCACGAACAAGGTCAGCGAAGAAGCGATCGCGGAAGCGGTGAGGAAAGTCTTCGATTTCACGCCGCGCGGGATCATTAAAACGCTCGATCTCCTCCGTCCCATCTACAACAAGACAGCAGCCTATGGGCATTTCGGACGTTCAGAATCCGGCTTCACTTGGGAAAAAACGGATGCGGTTGAAGCTCTCCGGAAAGCGCTGAAGATCAAAAATAATTGCGGCTGCAGCAAAGTGGCCTGCGCAGTTTAATTTTAGAAAAGGGGTCAGGCACCATTTCCCTGCCTACCGGCAGGCAGGCCTGAAAAGGTGCCTGACCCCTTTATTACCAGAAAGCGGGAATTATGCCAAAAATTCTAAAAGGGAAGACAAGTAAAAAAAAGATCCAGGACTTCAAGGTCGCGAACCTTTCGCTTGCTGATTGGGGCCGCAAAGAGCTCGACATGGCCGAGAAGGAAATGCCGGGATTGATGGCGACTCGAAAGAAGTACGGGCCCCGGAAGCCTCTCAAAGGCAAACGGATCATGGGCAGTCTTCATATGACGATCCAGACCGCGGTCTTAATCGAGACCTTGATCGAACTCGGGGCCGATGTTCGGTGGTGTTCCTGTAACATCTTCTCCACTCAAGATCATGCTGCGGCGGCTTTGGCCGTCAAAGGCATTCCGGTGTTCGCTTGGAAAGGGGAGACCTTGGAGGAATACTGGTGGTGCACGCTCCAGGCTCTCAATTTCTCGGGCGGTAAGGGCCCGAACTTAATAGTGGATGACGGCGGTGACGCGACGCTCATGATCCATTTGGGTTATGATGCGGAGAAGAATCCCAAGATCCTCAATAAAAAGGTCGACACGCAGGATGAGATCGAACTTTTCAAGCTTCTCAAGAAGATCCTGAAGGATGAGCCCAGGAAGTGGCACGGCGTGGTCAAGGAATGGGAAGGCGTCTCCGAGGAAACGACGACGGGTGTTCATCGTTTGTACAAAATGCAGGAACAAGGGAAACTTCTGGTACCGGCGATTAACGTGAACGATTCCGTGACCAAATCCAAGTTTGACAATCTTTACGGGTGCCGTGAATCCCTGGCGGATGGCATCAAGCGCGCGACGGATGTGATGATCGCGGGCAAGGTGGCCGTGATATTGGGCTACGGAGATGTGGGAAAGGGTAGCGCCCAGGCCATGCACGGTTTTGGCGCTCGTGTTATCGTGACAGAGATCGACCCCATCTGCGCACTTCAGGCGACGATGGCCGGTTTTCAGGTCGCGCGATTGGAGGATGTGCTCGGTATCGGGGATATTTACGTGACCACGACGGGCAATATCGATGTGATTACTGCCGAACACATGTCTAAAATGAAGGACGAGTCCATTGTCTGCAACATCGGACATTTTGATAATGAGATCCAGGTCGCCCTGCTTCAGAAATGGCCGGGCATAAAAAAGATCAATATCAAGCCCCAGGTCGATAAGTATGTTTTCCCGGACGGACATTCGATCATCCTGCTCGCGGAAGGTCGTCTCGTGAACCTTGGCTGTGCCACAGGTCATCCGAGCTTTGTGATGTCGAATTCTTTCACGAACCAGACGCTCGCGCAGATCGATCTGGTGATGAATCCCAAGAAGCCCGGTGTGTATCGCCTGGAAAAGAAACTCGATGAGGAAGTGGCCCGGCTCCACTTGGAAAAACTGGGCGCCCGGCTCACGAAGCTCACGAAAAAACAGTCCGAGTATCTTGATGTCCCCCAGGGCGGCCCCTACAAACCCGAGCATTACAAGTATTAATCGGGCAATGTAAACGGGCAACGCGCAACGCAAAAACAAAACGTTGTGCTGAAAGAGTATGCAAAACTTCACCTTTAAAAACCCCACGGAAATTATTTTCGGCAGGGGCATGATCCGCGAGATTGCGGGACGTGTTCCCAGGGATTCGGGTGTGCTTTTTCTCTACGGCGGCGGGTCGATCAAG
>MHFU01000139.1:10271-14225 GCA_001804345.1 Omnitrophica bacterium RIFOXYB12_FULL_50_7 | reverse complement strand
GCAAGCAATTGTGTGCGATGTGGCAATAGGCCATGATGAAATTCTCGTCGCCAATCACAGTGGCGGTGCCTTCTTTGGTGCCGCGGTGGATGGTGACGAATTCCCGGATGACGTTCTTTGATCCGATCCTGGTGAAGGTGGCTTCGTTGTGATAGGCATGGTCCTGGGGCTCGTGGCCGATCACGGCGTTCATGTGGATCGTATTGTAATTTCCGATCTCGGTTCCGCGGGCGAAGTAGGCGCCGGCGAGGATCTTGTTGTGCGAGCCAAGTTTGACTCCGTCCTCGATGATGACGTTCGGGCCAATAATGTTATTGACCCCGATCTCGACGTTCTTGCCGATAATGGCGCTAGCATGGATTTCAGACATGGGCGGGATTATATCACAACGGTTAGAATTCGAAATTACAAATTCGAATCTCGAACGCCTTCGGGTGTACGAAGTGGTCGCTTCTTGAGTCCCATGAATTGTAACCGTTCAAATCACCCGGATTTGACACCCGGCCTCAAACCGGGTCTCACCGGAGAATTCACGGAGCACCTGAATGGTTACCGTAGATTTACCCTCGGTTATTACGAAGGGATCGATTAAAGCTATTTAAGGATAGGCATTGCTATAAATTGGTTTTAATAGGATGGGTAATTCATAACTCATTGCAAATATTGAGCTTGCGAAGAAAAAAAATGAAAAAAATCTTAACCTTGCCCCTTGTATTTCGTTCCACAGTCGGTTATATTTTTGCAACTTTTCAAAGAAACAAATAAACATAATATAATCTATCAAGTCCGCACAAGAAAATATCACAAAGAAATTCTATTCCAAAGGACTCTGAAGGAATGAACACAAAGCTAGGGATGGGTGTTTCGAGGTCCTTTTTCGGTAGAAGCAGATCCGCCATCGCTGTGATCACGGTTTTCACGTTTCTCATGACGAATGTCGTCTGGATGCCCGGCGGTCTTGCCTCTCCGATTTCTTCTGCCGGAGAAGTTTCTCTTCTCTATCAACACTCGCTTGATTCCAGCATTCGTTTTTCAATTCCGCGCGAACTTGGTACGGTCGATTATTTCAAACCCGGCAAGGGCCCGAGCATTATTCATCTCCAAAACGCTCACGGACATTACCAGGCGCAAAAACAGATCCAGGCCCTTTTACAGCACCTCGATAAAAATTACGGCATCAAGACCCTTCTTGTGGAAGGCAGCGCCTTCAGGCTCCAACCCGAGATCTTGAATTTTTTCCCAAAAGATAAGAAACTCACCATGAAGGTCAACGACGCACTTGCAAAGGAAGCGATCGTGCAGGGACCAGAATTGTATTTGATTGATCAAATTGGCGCAACGCGCAACGCACAACGCGCAACGAAAAAATCCTTTACGTTGACCCTGCCTACCGGTCAGGCAGGCGTTGACCGTAGCACGTTGAGCGCGCCGCAGAGTGCGGCGTACGGAATTGAGCAAGTGGATGCCTATCGCGCAAACCGCCAGTCGTTTGTGGAAGTGCTCACCCAGAGACAGAAGACCGAACAGTTCCTCGCGAAAATGAACGAGGGGATCGAGCGGCTCTCGAGTCCTTATTTGAATGATACCCTCCGGAATTTCGTGAAGCGTCTTGAAAGTTATGAGAAGAACCAGACCCCGTTCGAGATCTGGCTTTCCTATTTAAAGGAACAAGCCTTGAAAAACCTGAAACTCGATCTCACGCAGTCGGCTTCCCAGACTGAATGGCCGATGTTTGTCCGTATTTTCAAGATCCCGGAACTGAACGCGAAACTGGACCGGAAGGTGTTTCCGAAGGAAAGGGAAGAGTTTTTGAAAGCGATTCGAAGATTCTTTCCGGGGAACGGGAAACGGGTAACGGGTAACGATTCGTTCGGCGTTCCCCGTTCCCCGTTCCCCGCGATCGAGGAGCTTTTAAAAAGCGACTCGATCAGTGTCCAGCTTCCCGACCCCGAAACCAGCATGCTCTTCGAAGAAATGGTGAAACAGCTTCCCCAGAATTTTAATTATGAGGCCTTTCCGAACGTTCGCTATTTTATCGGTCTCCTGCTTCTGCAAAGCGAATTGAGAGCCCCGCTTCTCATGGAGGAAACCCAGAAACTCACAGATCTTATTACAGGTAAGCTTGCTAAAACAGAATCCGAAAAGAACCTCATCGGACTCTTAAAAGATTACCGATTGTTGCAGAAATTGTTTGCCCTTGAGTTGATGCCGAGCGATTACGAAGCAATTCTTGGGACTCGAGACTCGGGACTCGTTCGCCACAATGCGTCGGGCGAATCCGTCCAAGAGGTTTGGCGGAGGACTCGATTAAAACCGACAAACATTGTCGAGCGGTTCATGAATCTCAATAAAGGTCACCAGGCCACAAAGGTACCAAGTCACCATGACGAAAAGCAGCTTGGTGACGTGGTGACATGGCAACATGGTGACATGACCATTAAGCGTGTGAAAGATATAACGTTTGAGCACATTACGGAGATGGATCAACTTTTCGACAGTGCTATGAAGTTTTACGCCGGCGTTAAAGAACGCGACGGCGTGATGGAACAAATGATCGAGCAGCGCCTCAAGGAAACTGGCGCGGACAAAGTCGTGGTCATTACCGGGGGATTCCACTCCGGCCCTTTCCGCGATTATTTCACGTCCAAAGGTTATACCTACGCGATGATTTCGCCCAAGCTGACCGGCTCGGATGAGGCGGGGCATCAGGCGTACATCGCGAATATCCTTCGCTCAGCGCAACGGACAACGCGCAACGCGCAACGTGAAACCCAGGAAGGTTCTTCGTTGACCGTTGACCGTAGCACGTTGCGCGCGCAGGAAGCGACCCTCGCGGACGTTTCTCCCGCGGATCCCTACGTTTACAGTCCGGCCCAACGTGCGTTTTATGGTCTTGATCCTCGGCCGCTTGTTCAATATATAGGGGGCATTGCTCGTCGTACGCTCAAGGATTCCAAATTAGTAACGCAGGCCCGCGAACATTTTAGGCTCATGACGCGTGGCACAGACGCAACGGATCTTATGCCTAGAGTGGTTCCTATTCCCGGGCGGGCGGAAGTGCGGGATATAAAATTGGTCGCAGAGGTGTCGGCCGTTTCACCCTTGGCCACACCGGGTGTGGACAGGGTAGAGACAGCGAGTCAAGTCCGCTCGGAAGTGCGGCGTGCTGTGGCGGCTGATGAATGGGCCCTAGTGAAGCGGAGCACTCAGTTTGAGGTTGGCGGCCAGATCCGTCGCGGCAAACAGGTTTATCTCATTCAGCATATTTCGGAAAGCAGTGAAGACGTTTCGCTCGTGCCTATTGATAATAGTAAAAAAGGAGCCCGTATTTTCAAGCGCCGCAATCTCAACGGCAATTTTTATCGTCTGAAACTTGTTGAAATGGTCCCTGAGATCTTGCCTGCGACCAAGGCTGATCCGGAACCGGGACAAGTATTGTCTGGGGCTCCATTTTCCTCAGGAACACCGGCCGACCTTTTTAACGACGTCAGAAGGTGGTTTCGTCACGGCGAACGGAACTTTTATGAAGAAATCGATCATGGGATTCGTTCAGCCGCTACGGTTCAAGAGCCGGGCAAGTCCCGCTTGGCCACTCTCCGAGCCTTAGGCTCGAAAGAGCCGGAGGCCGGCCCCCTCCGGGTGTACGATCCCGTAGGGTCGGAGATCGAGGGCCGAATGGCCCGGGGGGAAGTGCGAACAGAAGATGCGCGTTACACGGCACAAGTCGCAGAGGAAGATTTGGGAGAAGTCGCAACGTCCAAGGAAGCTTTTGATAAGGCGCGTGAACTTTACCGATCAGGTCGTATACGATTCATTACCTTGTCGACGTTTGAGAGATATCAAGAGGGAAATTATTCCCCGTTTCTTTTGGAAGACGGGAACTTCGGCGCTACCGTTGAAGATATTTTTGAGGCGTTAGAAACAATTACCGAAGGGCATCGGGAGTACAAGCGG
>MHFU01000139.1:6433-10229 GCA_001804345.1 Omnitrophica bacterium RIFOXYB12_FULL_50_7 | reverse complement strand
CGGTTTGAAAGGGGATGAAGAATTTCCAACTCAGTTCCGTGCGGAGGTAAGAGCTTGGGAGAAGACCGCGAACGATCTCCGGAAAGGAATATCAGGGATGGTGACTGGCAAGGAAGAAAAATTGATCCCCGCCGGGAAAGCCAACGATCGAATAAAACAGTTGGCGTTGCAGGGTTTAGAGGTCGTTCGTTTGAGGGCAGGCGACAAGCTTGAGGTGAAACAAAGGAAACTGAAAACTCTTTTAAGGATATTAAAACGTGCGAAAAAATTCCTCCCACGTAAGGACGGAGCCGCCGTTGAAAAAGCTTATCGCAAGGTTATCAAAAAATGGAAAAAGGCCATTGCCCAAGAGGTCAAGCGCCGGAGTTTGACACCCGGTGTCAAATCACGGGTCGCCAGCACGGCGTTCGCCGGTGCGCTTGGGATCCCTAATTCCATGCTTGTTGAAAAAATCCTGAAAAAACGTTCCGAAATACGGGCGGATGAAAAGGCGGAAGTGATCCGCGAAGCCGAACACGCGAAGCAAAACAAATCGGAACTCCAACGGCCGGTGACGGGCCGGGACGCTGCGGACGTTCAGTATTGGCGCTTCCATGGCGAACGGGAATTCTACGCTGGTGTGGATCAGTTCCTGAGGAACCGCCCTAAGGTGAGGGAAATAGAACCAGTGGATAGTGGGTCGGGGATAGTGAGTAGTGAAACACCAACCCTGCCTACCGGCCAGGCAGGTACCATTCACGAATCACAAATCACCCGTAATAGCCGTTCGGAATTGCGTAATTCAGATAAAAATTTGGAGAAAGTTTCTTTTGAAAAGTTCTTGAGCAAGGTAGCTCAAGGCATTGTCCCGGAGAGACAATGGATTCGCATCCGCCTTAAAAATGAATCCGCGCGCGAAGTGCAGTTCCGCGGCGTTACTGATACTAACACTGTTCTCCAATATTTTGATACCGGAGCTTCAGTGAGAAGCTGGGAAGATGAAGTGATCCGCGGATACCATCGAGACGAAATCGACTTCATCGAAACGGAGAGTGGTGAGGCTGCCGGACGCGCCGAACTTAGAGCAAAAACAAGCAGGATTTTGAGCATGTCCCGCGCGTATTTGTTGCATTTGCAAGAGGACCTGGTCGCTTTATCTTCGTACCTCGGGGAGGAGGATCAATTTGAAATTAAAAAAACTCTTCTCATGCCTTTGCAGACAACGCGAGAGCAAATCCGCGGACTTGTGAGGCAACTGGAAGCCGGTCGTGATGTGACGGTAGCCCCCATCGGCGAACTTCGAGCGACCGTCACTAGAATTTTAAAGGGTTGGAATGATTTAAAATTAGAAGGGCCGAAGTCGACTCCCAATAAACAATTCAATAAAGAATTGGAACAAATCTCTCCCAAACTCGAAAAAATTTTGGACACATTGAACAATCTATCCGTCAGCTCGATGCAGAGCGATAAGGCCTTGAAGGCTTTGGAATTTGACCTGCTTCCCGAAGAGAATAAAAAGGCGCGGAAATATTGGGAGAGGGTTTTCCGCAAAGCCGGTGCCGAAGGCCGTTCCGAGGTGAGGGATTTATCAGCCATAAGCGCGCCTATCAATAATATTGTTCTGTGGTCCCAAGTTCATCCGGTGCTTGCGCTTTTGGCGGTGATTTTTGTTATGGCGTTTATAATCCGGTTGAAAAAAGCAAACAAGCGGTTAGCTCTCATTAGCACGAACCGAGTTCTATCGCTAAAAAGGTTTCATGAGGCATCCGCTGACAAGCGGCTGGAAATGATTCGGGGGTGGATTGATGTTGCCAAAGACACAGACCGGCATCCGCTGAATGAGCAGGCCCGTATTGTCGCGGGCGATTTATTGGTCGCGGCCGGTGCTGAGGACTTCCGTGTTGTCGACGAGCTGAAAAAAGTTTCAGGGCCCGTATTCATTAGCGACATTTTGGGAGAACTGGCTCGAGTTCGAAACAAAAAGGATTTTGACGGAAGGAAGACAGCTGAAATAAATGATTTTTTGCGTCCTTCCGGTCGTTTCCGCTCGGAAGTTCGTGCTCCGCAAATAGCGGCAGGGATGTTGGACGATAAAAGTGTCTTGTCGCTTGAAAATGTCAGTATCTCGGGAAATGCCATCGAGCTTGCTAAAAAACTAAAAATTTTCGGGATCACGGCTTCTTTTACCTCAAAAACTCTTTTTTCGATAGATACGATTTCGAGTGCCCGGGAAACCTTCAATCTTTTGAGTATGGGGCGGGAGGATCGTGAAAGATTGCAAACGGCCATTTTTGTTCGTCCTCCCTATTGGATTACCGGCCCGAAGGTGCAAGAGTGGGAGAATCAAAGAGGGGAGAGCCAACTGAGGATTGAATTTGCGCAGATCGTGGTTCCTGCCGGGGACGTCCCGGAAGTTGCTAGCATACTGGGATCTTTGGATGATCTTCCAAAAAACGAAGTCAATCTTTCTGTCGAGCTTCGAAAACTTCAGAGCCAGGAGGGCCCTCCTTCCAGGGCGGGGTCTTCTTTATTACGGAAACCCGTTTCAGCCGCGGCGCGTGGAAAAATCATTTCTGAAGGGATCCTTTTTGAATTAAACGACATTTTTGAACGGGCAGGGTTGGGTGCTCCGCGGGCGCCCGCCGAAGGCGAGGCGCCTCGTCCCGACACAGTCGGGCGGGCGGAAGTGCGGGCGGGTCAACCATCGAATGTCCGCAATATAATCGCGATCTTGCGGGATGGGGATCAGGACTTCTCTGTCCGTCAAGACGCGGCAGATCAATTAGGGGAAATAGGCGGAACGCAGGCCGTTAACGCGCTGATCAAGGCGCTTGATGAGCCGGTCTATCTTGTACGGTTGAGCGCGGCGGAAGCCCTTGTTTCTCTTCCTTCTAATGAAGTCCGCGGACATTTCTTTGGCTATTTGTATTTTGACAGAACCGGAGAGGCGTCCCGCTTGCCCGGTGCGGCAAAATTAGTGATTGAGGCCCTGAAACATCCTCTGCCCAGGATCCAATGGAACGCAGCGAAGGTGGCCGGAACACTTCCATGGACTCCGGCTGATAAACTGGTTGTCCTCTCTCTTTTGGCCGCATTACAAGAACGAAATCAGGAATGGGATGGAAAAAAGCAACAAATGCAGGCCAAGAAAGACGATCAGGTTGCCGCGAATTCATTCAATGCTGCTGTGGCTGCATTTGCAGCTATCCAGCGCTCCGAGGTGAGGGCCGCCTCAGGCGGAGAAGTACGCTCGTTCGCCAGCGGTCCTGAGGTTGAGCAGATTCAAGTTTTTTTGGATGATCCGGATGTGAATAGTGTTTTTAAAGGGGACACCAAGGCCAATATTGCCGAATGGCTGCATCCGCTTTATAAAAAAACGCATAGGACGATTTTAGACGAACTGAAAAAGATCAAAGCCGCTTCTTCGGATCAAAGAACCGTGGCAGCCGGGACTTTGAATGACGCTTTTTGGATCAAGATCGCCCCGGGGACAGCCGGTGAGCGGGGAACGATGGGTGTCGGATCCAATCGCATCAACCAGTTTACTTTGGGTGCGTATTCCCTAGGATGGTCCAAGTTTTTGGCCACACCGGCAGCTCAAGGCGAAGTTTCAAAAGTTCATTCCGATTATATCCCCGGCAAAACACCGACAGCGTCAGTTCTTGGATACGATACCCGGCATCAATCGAAAGAAAGTATGATGCGGACAGCGTTGCTGCATTTGATCGTCGGGAAATTGTCGCGCGTTTATTTTTATCGTGAGATCCGTTCAACACCCCAGGTTTCATGGTCCGTACATTTGAATGTGCCTGAAACC
>MHFU01000139.1:4310-6377 GCA_001804345.1 Omnitrophica bacterium RIFOXYB12_FULL_50_7 | reverse complement strand
GCATTTTGGATTCTGTCAAAACTGTCACAGCTGATGAAATGACCCAGTTGACTTACAACGGTATTCCTCTGTTCGGTACGGAAACGGACGACGAACTTCACAAGGCCTTTGATCAGGCCGTTCGTGATGGTAAGGTGGTTTTGATCGGAGGCAAAGAGGACCCCACGCATGCGGATCGTGATTTTATGACTACTCAAATTTCCGAATCTTTCGCGAGCTTGAACGATGGGCGTTTTGATCCCGAGGTTGTCGATCTAAACCGGCATGTCTTTTTTATTTCACCCCTCAATGGCGGCCGGGACCTCATTCCAGAGCTATTGACGACGCGCGGGATTCGCGAGGATCAAGTTGTTTGGATGCAGGATAACGCGGACGCTGATTTTAAAGGCGTGGAGGGAGGGAAACCCAATCCGGAACTTCCGACGGCGCGCACGACCATGATCAATGCGGTCTTGGAGCAGAGCTCTGCCTTGATGGCGAAAGGGAAGATCCCCGTGCTTTTATGGATCGATCCGGATAAGGATCGTCCGGCTCTTGTGGTTTTCAAAACTACTCGAACGGCTGATAGAAAGCTTTCGGCCCGGATTGATTCTGCGAATCTTGCTTCTTTGAATGGAAATATGCAGTTGGCGCTTATGGCGGATTACTTGGTTCAGCGTTTTGGAGATTTCAAAGCGCTTCAAGCGCGGGTCGAATCAGCTGTCAATCCGTCTGACCGCGAACAAGCGTTGTCAGATACTGCCAAGCTCGGGTTGAAGCTTGTGACTCATCTGGACCGGCTTCTTTCGACGAGTACGGTTGTTTCCGGGGACCTTGCCAAGATCATTTACCGGACGGCCGGGATGGAGGTTCTCGAGACGCTCGTCGGATTCAAATACATCGGGGACGTTATTGAGCATTATGCCGCGAAAGCGAAAAAAGAAGGCGGTTTGACGCAGACGCAGTACTTTGCGCTTTCCAAATTTGATCGGGTGGCTTATCAGATAGCACAAAGTCCCTCGGTGAAGATTTTCTTAAGCGGTGGCGAGGAATCTCTCGGTTTTACCACCGGCGATGCGACGCATGATAAAAATGCCATCATGGCGGCCAGCTGGTTCCCTGAAATGATCGGTTATTGGGCCAAGAAGGGTGTGGGGATTGATGAACGCTTGAATCAGATCTATCAGCAATACGGATATTTTGGCGAACCCTATCCGATGCTTGAGATTGGTCAGGTGATCAAGGCGGATGGTAAGGAATACAAATTTTCCCTGGCAGAAGCCAATGAAATTATCGGGAAATCGGATAAGGATGGCAACCTTCCTCCGAATTACGAAAATACCATCCTTGGCTTTTTCAGAAACCGTATTCGAGAGGGTGGTATTGTCGAGATTGCCGGCAAAAGGATTCTAGCTGTTTTGGATCATCAGAGCCTTGTTGCCAGAGATCTGAAGGGGCGCACTATTTTTACGGCTGCGAACCGGCAGGGATATTTGCATGCGCAAAGTCCGATTGTAATGGAAGGTGTTTCTGCGGCGAGTGTTCGAGCGCAAAAGGATTTTCTGGCCGCGCTTTCTCGGATCCCGGTTCCAGCGGCTATGCCCGAAAACGTGCGCCATTTAGCCCAGGGAATTTATACCTTCACACATATTACGGGAGAAACCCTGCCGCGCGAAAATTTCATTGCATTAATTTTGGAAGATGGTTCTGTGATCATTCCCCGGCCGTCAGGCACTGAACCTAAAATCAAATTTTATGTTTTGGGTCGCGGTTTTTTTGAAAATCGTGAGGCTATAACTCAATGGATCGATGACGCCGGAAAACAAATATCCGGATGGGTCCTTGAAATTGCAAAAGCAAGATTCCCCGAACGCTTCCACTCGGAAGTGCGGGGAATTACTCGCGCAACGGTCAACGATCAACGCACAACGATTGGCCATGAAGATTTTACGTTGCGCGTTGCGCCTGATACGTTGAGCGCGGCCGAAGGCCGTAGCCGCGCGGAAGTCCGTTCGATAAGCTCCCTCCTGAGGAATAGCGCCTCGCCTGCCAGCAGGCAGGGGCAAGTGCAAAAAGGGGTGGACGGCA
>MHFU01000139.1:0-4297 GCA_001804345.1 Omnitrophica bacterium RIFOXYB12_FULL_50_7 | reverse complement strand
GACCCTACCGGGTCGTACACCCGGAGGGGCTCGGAGTGAAACTCGGACGGATCAAGGCCGAGGTGTTACGGCTGATTTTTTTGAATTGGGTCTAATTACGGTTTCATTCATGATCCCTTTTATTCTTTTCGGATATGCCTTGTATTATGGGGGGTATTTATTGGACGGTTTTACTGCTGTCCCACGTTTTGCAGTTATTTCCGGAGCCGCTGCTGTTGGCTACGGGATGTTTTTTGCGATTCATAAGGTGATGAGTTATGCCGCTGGGCGTATTGGGGCCAGGAGCAAGCGGTGGAAAGAGGCAAGGATATCTTCTGACCTGGAAATTAAACCGAAGTCTCAAGAAGAAGACAAATCTCTGTCCAGGAAGGACATACAAACGCGGATAATTCAGATTTTAAGTGATATAAACTTTGATGAGAAAGACATCGCGGTGAAATCGAAATTAATAGGCGATTTAGGCCTTGATAGTTTGGATATGATGGATTTGATCTTGGAAATTAAGAAAGAGTTTGATATCGAGATTTCTTTACAAGAAAAAAAACCGGAAACCGTGGATGATTTGATCACCATGGTTGAAGAGGCGCTTGTTCATGGAAATAGGCTCAATAAATATTTCCGCTCGGAAGTGCGGGCGGATCTTGCCACTAGCGATGTCTATAAGCAGTATTATTTAGCCTTGTCGTCCTTAAAACGGAACGGGGATTCGGTGGTTATTGGAACCAATAGGTTTATTTTGCGGGTTCGAAATCAAATTGAAACGTATGCTGACAAAACAGGAACGCCGGGTCAACCCCGTTTGTTTGCTTTGGATGAAGCCGGGAATCTGGTTCTCGTGGGCAATGACGGAAAAGTTATCGCATCTGGTCCGCAATCCGATGCCGGTTCTGCTATAAGAACGTTTTTATTAGAAAGAAGCCAAGCGAAAGATGTGCCTTCAACGAAGGAACGCTCCGAATTACGAGGAATCAAAGCGGTTGCGGATGCGGTTGCCCGGGAGGTCGGAGATGCGATTTTTGTTTTAACCAATATTGAAGAGTCCGTAAGATTCGACCAATTAGATGAAACAGTTCAGGACGCTTTTTGGGCGGTTTATGAAGAGACCCGTTTGATACCTGATGACGCCCGGCTTGAACCCTGGTATTCCCGGAACCGGGCTTCTCTGACCCGAGCCTTGGAAAACCGCTCGGAACTGCGGGGAGTTAGAAATGAAAGCGATCGGCATTATCCTTATTGGGTTGCTGAAGGTCTCGAGAAATTTATATTCGACATGGCCTTGCGGGTGGAAGGAAATACCTTGGTCTATTACGTTTTGGTGCCCGACGCGATCAAGCAAGAAATGAAAGACAAAGGCGACGAAGACCTTTTTGACGTTTTATTAGCTCACGATCCGCAAGAAAGGGACGAGCGGTATGTCATTGTTTCCGAATCCGAGGCGAACAATGATCCCTTCAAATACGATATGTTCCGGCGCGCTCCGCCCGTTTCACCCTTGGCCACACCGGGTGTGGACAGGGTGGAGCCAGCGAGGCAAGTCCGTGCGGAATTGCGGGCCGAGGTTATTGATCTTGATCATAAAACGAAAGGGAATATCCAGGAGAATGCAAAACTCCAGCGGACATGGGAACAATTCAAAAGGGAGTTTCCTGGAGAGGATTTTTCAAAAGTTAATGCCTCTGGGTTGTCCGAGCTTATTAAAATTTTAACAGAAGAATACGGCGCGTTGGATTACCGGTACAGCAACACGTTCGTTAGCAGTGTGATGATCGGCCTGATTACTGTGCCGGTCCTGGCAGGAGCGGTTGTTTGGGTAGTGCAAAAAATGCCGTTTCTTATTTCAGCCACTATGACGGTCGCGTCTTTGTCGCTAGGACTCTTTTTATTATACAAAGTGTTTTCTCATTTGCAGTCTGCAAGCGCGAACGCCGAAGACGCCAAGCTCCTGATCGGAATTTTACAACTGATCAAAGAAAAGAATTTCAGCCAGGAAATAAAACAGGCCGAGGCAAAGATCCAAACAGGTGAACAATTAATCCGCTCCGTCGCCCCACCACCAGGGGCGTTGGGCGAGCCTCGCTCTGAAGAGCAAGCGAGGCTTGCTGATTCTCAAGCGGCTCGCCAAGGGCGGGCGGAATTGCGCACAGCAGATATCGATTCTGTGATGTTTGCCATTAAACAGGTCACGCAAATCCACGACCAAGCGCAAGTGGCCGCGGCATCTGGAAAAGAAACGACGCGGATTGTCAATGAGGCCTATGGGCTCCTTCGTTATCTGAACTTCAAAGATGTCAGCGACGAAGTGATGCAAGCCGCCCGAGGTTTTATCGAACGCGAAGGCACTTCGATCCAACGTTCTGAATCGCGCGGCGGACGCAAAGAATCCGAATTGCGGTTTAAGGATTGGCTGCAAGGCATCAATGGGGATCCTCAGGCGTTCCGAAAGCTTTATCAACTGGATGATTACGGGCTGCAGTTGTTAACGTCTTTTCTAACGGAAGCGTCTCCTGAGCAGCGGTGCTCATCACGAGAATTTGCTCATCTTATCGCCGACATCAAACATCTAAGCTCTCAGATGGAACCGTCGGTTTCCAAAACCGTGCTGCGGGCAAATGAAAAAACGCCTCGCCGAAACGCACTGGCGGGCAAGCAAGAACCTCAGGTCTCCACGGCACCGGAAAACGCAGTGAAGCGAGTCGTTGAATTCTATAAAAAGACATTTAATTCCGAACCGTGGGCGCTTGCCGCTTTGTCCGATTATTTGCGCCATGTTATTCCGCTGGCGATTGCCGTCGAAGCAGCATTTTCGAAACGACCCAACTTGGAAGTGAACCGCGCTGAGATCGCTTTAGAAATGGCCATCGCAAAGGTTGCCTTTGAGAGGCAGTTCCAGAGACTCGAAACATTTTTCTTTTTTGCACGAGTCGTTAGAAAAGTGGCGGAACAAGTTTCTGGCGACGAAAATAATTGGCTGATCCCTCTCGACTCCCCAGATTTTGACGCGCTGAACAAAGTGGGTATTGCAAGAACCGAAGCCGAAGACATGATTTGGAGAGCGCTTGAAATTTTCAGGGGCTCTCTTCGTTTGAATGACGAAAGTAAAACAACAGTTGCTGCTTTTGTCTCCTCAAAAGGCAAACCGAATGATCTGCGCACGTCAACTTTTTCAGAAATGTTTCCAGATAAAATTTCGCTTTCCGTAAAGAGTGAAACAGAAAGCCCTTCGGTGCTGCCCAGGGCGGAATTGCGGTCTCATATTTCAGGGGGTTCTGCTCTAAAGAAAATGGCGGTAGCTGCGGTGATTGCGTTGATCCCGGCGATCGCGTTTGCGGAACCGGCGGGAAGTGCCTTTGCAAGTATCGTCAGTGCAGCAAATTCAGCAGTGCTGGATGTTGCAAACCATCAAATAAAAGCTTTGATCCTTGGCACAGCTTCCCTGGCAGGCGTTCTTGGTGCTTGCCAGGGCATGATTGAAATCATTAATCCGTACGATGAAAAAAAACACGAAGCATTTTATGCGCTCAGCGCAGGACTGTTGACCCTTGTGTTTATTGGATGGGTGGGTCTGGCAACTCTTTGGATTGCGGCGAACACATTTACCGACCCCGGCGTGGGTGCCTATGTTTTGTCGTATTATTTTGGTTTTGCAACGGCGTTGCCAATCGCGATATTAAGCATAGGTTTATTTAACGGCATCTCTTCTCTCATTCATAGAACGAGCCATCATTTTCCCATATTCTTCTTTCTCTTACATCACAGGCCTATACTCATAGATGATTCCATGTCTGATTCCAAAACCGCGGAGAGTCCCACCGCTGAGAATCCCCAAAATGAAAACTCACATCGGTCCGAAGCGCGGGAAGAGGAAAAAAATTCTGAAACGTCTGAAGAAAAATCCAAGGATACTTTGGCCGTTTCCTTCGATTGGGCGACGATTCTTTTTGAAATAGTGAGATCTGCAACTGCGGGCATTACCTCGTTGATTCTTTGTGGGTATGCTTTTTGGTATGGGTCCGATTTAATGGAAAGCCTTACGGGTATGCCTTTCTTTTTAGCTGTTACCGGGGCGCTCTGGGGTATCTCGGTCGGGATTTATAAGGGGCTTGGTTATCTCGCGAAACGGTTTTTCGGCTATGAATCGAATCTCAAGCAGCCTGAAGAGTCAAAAGCTGCCACCGAGACGATCGCGGAACAAAAATCCCGCTCAGAATTACGCCCGCCTGCCGGCAGGCAGGGCTGGCAGGCGGATACCGATCAGACAGGGAAAAGCAAGGGGAAATGGCGTCGTTGGGCCCAAGCG
>MHFU01000138.1 GCA_001804345.1 Omnitrophica bacterium RIFOXYB12_FULL_50_7 | reverse complement strand
GATTGATGCCCGCATGCTCGCAAATCGCGGGGGCGAAAGCAGATTTCCCCATCGAGGGACGGCCCGCCACAATAATCAGATCTGAAGGCTGGAGCCCCGCGGTCTTCATATCAAATTCATGAAAACCAGTCGCAATGCCCGTAATGTGTTCTTTGCGCTGAAAAAGTTGGTCGATCGTTTCCATGCTCTCGTGGATAATGTCCTTGATCTGCACGGTCTTATTTTCGATCTGCGACTGGCCGATATCAAAAATCATTTTCTCCGCGCTGTCGATCATCTCCCGGGCATTGCCTTCAGCCTCAAGACTGTTCTGCACGATCTGCGTCCCGGACTGGATGAGCTTACGAAGAAGCGCCTTGTCCTTGACGATCCTAGCGTAATGCTCAATATTCGCCGCAGTTGGAACGATCGTAGTCAATTGCGTCAGATAGCTGATCCCGCCCAATTCTTCTAGCTGTTTTCGTTTCTTGAGCTCTTCGGAGATCGTGATGAGATCCACGGGGTGATTGCGAGAGAAAAGGGCTGTCATGGCGCTAAAAATATTTTGATGGCGCTGGTCGTAGAAAAAATCGGGGGTAAGAACTTCGATGGCTTTTGCGAGCGCAATTTCGTCAAAAAACATCGCACCCAGAACGCTCATTTCAGCTTCGCGATTCTGGGGCGGAAGTTTTTCGTAAAGATTGACCGTTGTCTTCAATTCAGCCACAAATGACCTCTAAAGAGGTTTAAGACGCTCGTCCAAGTCTTCTTGCTTCATTTCCAAAACGGCTAACTCAGACGGCCCCCATCTCAGCTACGCTTCGATGGGCTAGTATTGAGACCATTGATCTTTAAATTACTGAGAATCAGTACCGCGAACGAGCTCGACCGTCAGACGCGTCTTGACCTGCGGGTAGATCTCGAGATCGACCTGATGCGTGCCCAAGGTCTTCAAAGGATCCTTGATCCGAACCTGTTTTTTTTCGAAGCTGTGCCCTTGCTTCTCGAGCGCCACGCGGAGATCCTCGGCGGTCACGGAACCATAAAGCTTGTCGCCCTCGCCTGCGCGGACTTCGAGCGTAATCGTAAGATCCTTCATCTCTTTAGCACGTTTTTCGGCCGCCTCTTTTTCTTTGGCCTTGCGCGCAGCACTGCGCGCGCGTTTTTCCGCGAAAAATTGTTTGTTGGCGCGGGTCGCCGGGATCGCGAGCTCCTGAGGCATCAGGAAATTCCTTGCGAATCCGTCTCGCACACGCACGACGTCACCTTTTTTGCCAACATCTGCCACATTTTTTAAAAGCAATAACTCCATGGATCTATTCCTCTTTTTTCTTTTTTAAAAAATCCCGGCGATCAGTTCGCCTGGAACGCCAAAAGCCCCGAATGACGCGACTTCTTAATGAGACGTGTAAGCGTCCGCTGGTCCTTCGAGCTCAACCGCGTGATGCGCCGCGGCAAGATCTTGCCTTTCTCGGTAATATATTTCCCGAGAGCTTCCACATCTTTGTAATCCATGGGTGGCAACACGCGACGCATTCGCTTGCGTACTGGCCGAGAAGGAGCCCGGCTCGGAGAGCCGTAACCCTTTTCGCCTTTTTTGGGACCGCGGGCGTTCTTATCGAAAGGCTTTTTCTTTTCGAATTTTCCAAACTTTGAAAAGGATCTAGGTTTCATGTTTTTTACACCTGGCTAATTTAGCACCGTTTTTTATTTGTTTTTACGGGTTAACGGTACAATAATGCGAACCCGTAAAATTAATAGTGCCGCAGTATTAGCACTGTTCTCCGTTTGATTTCAGGGGTTAACAGTACGATACCGCATACCCCTAAATTTAAATATGATGCGGTATTAGAATGGAACTTCTTCGTCGGGTTTAAGTTCGTCCTTTGAAAGAGAGACGGAATCCTTTTTGGAAGGCACGCCGCCCTCCGGAGCTTCAAAAATGCTGTCATCCACGTCCATGGCCGGAACATCCGCCCCCTCGCCCTTCCCACTTCCGGGTTTCGAACCGAGGAACTGGACATTGTCGGCGACCACTTCTGTGGAATACCGTTTGTTACCATCCGGACCATCCCAACTTCGGGTCTGAATCCTTCCCTCCACGAAAACGGGGCGGCCTTTTTTCAGGTATTCATTACAAATCTCCGCGAGACGTGCCCAAGCGACGATGCGGATAAATGCTACTTCTTCTTTTTTTTCTCCCGCCTTGGAATTGAACGTACGGTTGACAGCAATCGTAAAAGTCGTCACGGCCTGTCCCGAAGGGATATAACGAAGTTCCGGATCTCGAGTGAGATTCCCGATCAACATAACTTTATTCAAACTTACGGCCATAGGTCACCCGATATTTTGCACGTTGGATTGATTATGCTTTGGACGTCACGGAGGGAGTAACCGGAAGAGGCGGTAGCGCGGGCTTCTTCGCGGGAATGCTCACCATGTATCTCAAAAGATTTTCTTGCAGCTCCAGTTCCTTACGAAAATCCTGCGCCCGGGACGGATCCATTTCGAATTCAAAAACGAACGTTCTGCCGTCCTTGTATTTGCGGATCATGTGCCCGAGCTTCTTTTTTCCAAGATCGGTCTTTTGGATCACTTTACCCTGGAATTTCTCGATCCATTTTACGATCTCCGCGGCGGGGTCTTTGTGAGACTCCCCTGTAATCTCCGGCGGAAAAATAAACAAACCTTCATATTTTTTCATTACACACTCCCTTACCGTCTGGCACCGTTCTCCATATATTTTTATAAATGGTTAACGGTACTGCACTGCAAACCTTTCATTTTTAAAGAACGCAGTGCTGGATTAAATGATAACTCTTTCCGTAAGTCTCATAAACAGAAGCTACAGAAGCAGTTATGAAGTTTTTAGGCCTTCAAAAAGGCTCAAAGAGGAGACAATGTAACATAAATGCCGTTCTTGGGCAAGCAAAGTTCCGAGGCTGTCAGTTACGATTCAAAAGTGGACAGGTTTATAGAGATTTACGACTGAAAACTGGACACCCCCTTGAGGTCCTGGGTTTTGAAGGTTTGGACGTCAACAAGTTGGTTTTCGTGCCAGAATCTTAATTCAGATACGGTGGGGTTAACGGGATAGATCCTGATCGTGACGGATTGGTGCGGATCAACCCCATTGATTCGGACGGGGATGTTGTTAATCGAGACTTTGCGATAGGCGTCGGTGCTTCGCTGAAGCCGAAGACAAAAAAGATCTTTGGGTGACTTGAAAGGCGGTGGCAGTTTGAATTCCCGGAACAAACTCTGCTTAGCTTTCAGCGCTTTTTGAAACCGGACGTACGGGATCTCTTCCGTAATCGAGTGCACCCGTTTGTAATTGTACTCCCTTACCTCCTCAGCCAGGACCTTTCGGGCTGATTGAATCGTCGTTACGTTCTCCCGCACACAGGTCCTCACCAAGTGATCCTGAATCCATCCGTAGGGCCGTTCAATCTTTCCTTTGGCCTGCGGCGATAACGCGTAAATCACTTTCACCCCACAATCGTTGAGTACTTGTTTCCATTGAGGCAGGTATTCATCCGTGATCGGTCCCGCTTTGTAATACCGGTCATCCCGGTTGCGGACGAACCGAAAAATCGAATGTTGATCGACATAATACTGATAGGGGAAACCATGCTCTAACACCAAGCGCTGCAATGCGTTAATGTGCGGCCATACCTGTTCGTGCTTGATTAAAATGGCATAGAACATAAACCGGCTGTAATCATCCAGCCCCGTGATCAGCCACCACTTCTCTCCGCCTCCGGGCGCCCATAAATGATACGAGCTGTCATGCTGAACCAACTCACCAATATGCCGCGTTAATACTTCCCGGTCATGGATCACCCCTCGACGGCGATTGGGAATGTAAAAATCATGCTTCTTGGCCCGGTCGATGATCGTCGACAATGAAACTTCCTGCCGGTGCTTTTTTTCGAGCTGCCCTTGCAGAAAACTGTAGTTGTAACGATAAATCGGAATGCTCTTGTCCAGGATCATCTTTTTGTCCACGACCAGTTCTTTGAGAATGTTCGCCTCAATCGCTGGATCAATCCGCGGCGGTGAACTTCGGCTGTACTGGATCGAAAACTTCTCAGGATCTTTCCGGTACTCACTTAGTAATGAAAAAAACCGACTCTTGGAAATCCCTAGTATCTCCTGGAGATATTTCCGAGCCACTTCCTTCCGGACATACCGTTCAAATAATCCCCTGACCTGATCGTCCGTAAACCGCTTGTGAATCTGAGCCATATTCTCCCCCTCCTTGTGGGAGGCAAAGAATACAGCCTTTCAGGTGTCCACTTTTAAATCATCAAGTGTCCAGTTTTGGAAAATCGATAACAGCGGAATCCATGAACGGGGTGCATCTCCGTAGCTGCGAGGCCGATCCCCACAAAAGGAACCGGTGCGGCAGGGACAAACGCGCCCTGCTATTTCATGATGTCCGATTCAAGCCAGTCGTATTTCCCGCTTAAAACTTTTTTGGAAACGGCTTTCTTGAGGCCATCCTGATTGTAATAGACTTCATGGAATCGGCAGGCGATCCTTCTCCGGGTCGTGCGACAAAAAAGATCCGCAAGAGGCGTTAGATCCTCCTCGGAGGCTCCATTTTTGATCTTGCCTGACGTGTAGGAACATACCACGGAGATCGCGAAAAGATCACACCCGATTTCCACGAATCGAGCAGCCAGGATTTCTTTTTTCGCCATCGCCTGCTGGAAAATCATCATGCTATGAAACATGCTGCGCGCAAGACGCTGGGTCATGCGCTTGGCATAAAGAAGGTGCGGTTTTAACGTGGCCGGAATCCCTTCCTCCGCCTTGCCAAATCCTAATACAGGCATCCAAAGCCTCGGATACCAAAACGCGTAGGAAACCCCCATATCAAAAACGGCTTTCAATTTTGCGAAGAGTCCGGCCTTGGGGTTGAAAAGCGGAAGCATGCGCTTGAGATGGATGTCCAGGGCCTCGCGCGTGATAAAAAGATTCATGATCTCGCTTGTGCCTTCGATGATCGTATTGATCCTGGAATCGCGGACCAGGCGCTCGATGGGATAAGCATCTTCGCCTTCTCCCCTTTCTCTCAAGGATTTCGAAGTTTCATACCCCCGTCCGCCGCGGATCTGCAAGGCTTCGTTCGTGACATCCCAGCACATTTCGGTACAGAACTTCTTGGCGACCGCAGCCTCAAGCCGGATATCCGCATGCTGCCGCATAGCCGTGTGGGTCACGTACCAGGTCATAGCCTCCATAGCCAGAACGGAAGCGGACATGCTTGCGAGCTTATCAGCAATCGCTTCATGTTCGCCAATCGGAGAGCCCCACTGCACACGCTTCGCGGCCCAAATCCTGGAAACACGCAGCGCATATTTGCAAGCTCCGGTAACCGCAGCAGGCATCGTCAGACGGCCCGTGTTGAGCGTCGTCAGCGCGAGCTTGAGGCCCTCCCCTTCACCGGCGACGATGTTCTCGCGCGGGACTTTCACGTTCGTGAATTTGAGGAGCCCAATCTTCGCACCGCGAATGCCCATAAACTCGCAACGGTGTTCGACTTCAAAACCCGGCGTGTTTGTTTCCACGATGAACGCCGTGATCTGTTTTCGTTCCTTTCCGTGGACGACCTTGGGCGGCGTCAGTGCCATCACGATCAGAATGTCCGCGATCACGCCGTTCGTACACCATAGCTTCTCACCGTTCAGCAAAAAATATTTCCCATCATCGATCGGTGTGGCGGTAGTGGTCATCCGGCTCGGATCGCTACCGGCTCCGGGCTCCGTCAGCGCGAACCCCGAGATCGCATCCTTGCGGAAACGCGGGAGGTATTTTTTCTTTTGTTCTTCAGTGCCGAAATCAAGAAGTGGTTGGGGTACGCCAATGCTTTGATGCGCGGAAAGAAGCACCGCGGTGGAACTGCAATAGCTGGAGATTAGATGCATCACCCGTCCGTAATTGATCTTGCTTAGCTCCAATCCTCCATAGCTTTCGGGGATCTTGAGAGCGAAGGCCCCCATTTCAAAAAGCTTCCGGATCACCTCGTCCGGGATCTCCCCGGTTAAATCGACTTGCTCCGGATCGAGTTTTTCCCGCAGAAGCTTTTCGATCGCAGCCAGATAGTCATCACCCTTTTTCTTGTCTTCAGAAGTTTGTTCCGGAAAGGGATAGACCAGGTTCCACAGGAACTTGCCCTCGTAAAGCCCACGCAAGAAACTGCCTTGTTTCCATTCTGTTTGACGGGACGCTTCGGCGACTTCAAGCGAGGCCCGCTCTTCTTTTCCGACATTTTTTCCGAACATATCCATGGCAGTCCTCCTAAGGGATTAGGTTTATGATGGGTAGAATGTTTGCCCGTTCGCGGCCAGACGCGCGAGGAGCGGTGCAACCGAGAATCTCTCACGATTCACGGATACCGCCAAGAGGCCAAGATCTTCCGCGACATTTTTCAGTCCTGTATCATCGGCATAGCGAAGCAGCCCCGCACGAAACGGCGGGAAGCCGATCCCCATGATCATGCCGATATCCACGGCTCCGGGCTCACTCGTTACCTTCTCGTCAAGACAAAGGCTCGCTTCATTGACCATGGTGTAGATCAGCCGCTTCAGGATCTCTTCATCTGAAATAGCCCGCACCGGCCTCGGCAATTGGATCCCGGGGTTCGGCTCTGCTTTTTTGCCGTGGTAACGATAAAAGCCGAGCGCCGATTTTTTCCCAAAATACTTTTTCTCTTTGACGATTTCAAAGAGCGCGGCCATCTTCATCCGTCCGCCGTAAGCGCCTTCCAGGATATGGGCAACCTTATACGCAATGTCGATCCCGATATGATCAAGAAGTTCCGCAGGTCCCATCGGCATCCCGAACCGTTTGGCCACGGCATCGATCCTCTGTGGACTCACGCCCGCTTCCATCAAGTGCCCCGCTTCGTTCAGATAAGGGACCAGGATACGATTGACAAGAAAGCCGCGCACATCCTTCACAACGATCACCGTTTTTCCGAGCCCGCGTGCAAATTGGACGGTTCGTTCGATCGTTTCTTTGCTTGTCACATCGGCCGGGATCACTTCAACCAGCGGCATGCGATTCACGGGATTAAAGAAATGCAGTCCAATGACCCGTTCGGGGTAAGGTGTCACCTTCGCCATTTCGTTGATCGAAAGAGATGAAGTGTTGGATGCCAGAATCGTTCCCGGCCCAGTAATGCCCCCAAGTTCACGGAAAACCTTTTGCTTGATACCAAAATCTTCGACCACGGCTTCGACAATGATCCCGCAACGACGCATACCGTCAGAGGTCAATCCCACAGAGATCAGACGCATTTTCCGGTCGCGTTCAAAAGGTTTCATCCTTTTCCTGCGCACGGATTCCGAATAGATCCGGTAGGCTTCCCGCAACGCACCGCCCAAGGCGTCGGTGTTGATATCCTTGACGCGAACGGAAATGTTTCGGTTGCTCAAAAGCTGGGCAATCCCGCCTCCCATGACACCGGCCCCGACCACCCCGGCCTGCAGGACCGACTCGGGTCGAAGCTTCAGGTCCGTCCAGGGAAATTTCTTGTATCGCTCGTTCAGAAAATAAAGCCGGATCAGATTTTTCGAAACTTCCGTGCCCGCAATGTCCGCAAATCCTTCACTTTCGATCCGCGAACCTTAAGGATTTGCGGA
>MHFU01000137.1:4412-4968 GCA_001804345.1 Omnitrophica bacterium RIFOXYB12_FULL_50_7 | reverse complement strand
CGGTATCCGGTCCGTAGAGGACCGAATAGTCTTGTTTGGAAAGCCATTCCTGGACCGCGGCACGACTGACGTTCGTCGAAATGTCCCACGTCGCTTCAGCGCCCGAATAAACGGGCGGATCACCCACCGGCAGTCCGCTCTTGATCCCGATGCTGTAGCTAAGATCCGCATTCCCCGGATCGGCAAATTGATAAGTGGAATCCACACCATCGTTCGCCGAAGGCCCATTCGTCACGGATCGCGCCACGCTAACGCCTGCCTTCGCGAGATTCCTGCGGGCCTCATCCTGGTTTTGGAGGTTCGCGATCAGACCCAACTTATTTCTAATCTCCTCGAGGCTTGTGCGGACACTCGTCGTGAGACTAAGCTCGATCCTGAATCCGCTGGGGTTCGTCCCGTCCGGAAACTTTCCGTCCGCCAAAAGGCTGTAGCTCTTATTCACATCCGAGCTACTCGACCACTGGTACGTGGGACCTTTCGCGGACATACTCATATAAAAAATGTCACCGTCATGAATCGCTTCATCGATCTCTGTTTTACGAGAATCGCTGGCCGT
>MHFU01000137.1:0-4402 GCA_001804345.1 Omnitrophica bacterium RIFOXYB12_FULL_50_7 | reverse complement strand
TGCCGCAAACTGAGCCGCCACGACCTCCGCGCTGACCTGCGTCGCCCGGGTAAGCGTCATCCGGTTCAGGTCCTGCCTGACCTGGAGACTGAAACTCACATTGGGATCCGCAAAGCTCGTCCACTGATACTGCCATTGCCTGGAGTCGGCAAGGCTCCCTTTGGAAATATTAAAAACTTCAACGCTCCGAAGTGCTTCTTCCGCGGTCACACCCTCCGCGACAAGATCCAGTTCCGGGTGGCTGCTGAGCCATTCCGTGACTTCCGCCCGACTCACCTGAGTCGTACTTCCCCAGAGCGCTTCGATTCCGTTGTTGACCGGCGGGTCACCGACCGGCACGCTGCTTTTGATCGAAACGGTATAGCTTGTATTCGGGTCCTGGGCGTCCGCAAATTGGTAGACCGGATCCACGCCATCGATCGCGGAGGGACCGTCCGAAAGAGAACGGTACACGGGCGTTGCGATACTTAATTTACTAATCGCCTCAGCGCGTTTGGTTGGATCCTGAATGGATCCGCACTGCGCGATGGCTTCTTCATAACTTGCCCGGGTATTGACTGAAAATGTAACCCCCGGAGGCACCTGGAACGCGCCGGCCGTACCGACCGGAAATCGTTCATCCAGAGAAAGGCTATAACTGATATTTTTATTGTCCCGATCCGTCCATTGATAGGTCGGCCCCTTGTCGCCCATGGACATATAAAAAACGTCGCCTCGAGTAATTGCGGCCTCAAGTCCTGCGCGACGCGAATCGCCGGCCGGCAAGGAAGCGTACTGGGCCTCGACATGCTCCCGGCTCACCCGCTTGCTGTAACTGAAGATCGCGCTGTGCCAGCCTGGAGCTTCATTGATCTGAAGTGAATAGCTCACGTTCGGATCGGTCGCAATGCTCCATTGAAGCACCGGAGCCGAGGTCCCGGACTGGACCCTGTAGAACGCGCTGCCGAGCGCTACCGCATCGTTGTACGCTTTAAGCGCTGCGGCTTTGTCTTCCGGATTTGCGATCCATTCACCGCCGGTGTCGCTCTGGATATGGCTCAGCGCGACAGTCCTGGAAACGCGAGTATTGACACTGATCGTGGCTTCTTTATTGTCCGGCAAGGGGTTCTCAGACGTCCCGCGCGGGACATGCGTATTGATGTTCAATGAAAACGATACGTTCGTATCACCCAGCGCGGACCACTGATAGGTCGGATCATCCTTGCCGGATTCCTGGCGAATAAAATAAACATAATTCGGATTGGAGTTCAACCGCGCAAGCTCCTGGGCTCTCAGTCCCGGGACCTGGATTCCGGCCATCTGTTCAACAACCTCGCTCCGGCTCACGCGGGTGCTCTTGCTGAAAGTCACCTCGGCGCCGGTCGGATCATTGTTCATTCCCGCAGGAACGGAATTATTGAGGCTCATGGTATAGTTGATATTCGAATCCACCGAACTCGTCCACTGATAAACGGGATCCCCAACCCCTTGCGTGGACATCGCGATCGTAGCCAATGGATCGCCCTGAAGCGCGGCCAGGGCCTCCGCTTTTTTCACAGGATCCGTGATCCGATCAGCCATGGTGGTCGCCGCTTCATGGCTCACGCGCCGGGTCTCGGTAAAGGAAAGCTCGGGCCCATCCGTGGCTGTGTTATTGGCCGTAAGACTGTAGTTCTGATTCCCGTCCCGCGAACTCCAGGAATAGGAGATCGAACCCGCCTGGGCTGAAGTCGAACCTGCCGCGAGATAAAAGTTCGCGGTTGTCATCGTAAAAGTCGCGAAGGGATTCACGGCGAGAGCATTCCGAAGGGTCTCGGAGAGCGTAAGCCCCGAATCCAGGATCGTCGTCCCGGGAGGAACCATCGCATTCGTTGGATCGTTCAAAACGGCTTCGATGTCCGTTTTGCGCATCCGCTCCGAGCGCTGATAGGTCACGACAGGATAACCGTCCGGAACCCGATCATCGATCATAAGAGAATGCGTCGTGTCCCCGTCCCGCGTTGTCACTTGATAGGCTTTCGAAGTGACCTTTCGATCCGCCACGTTGAAAGCATCGTTCGAACCGATAACAAGATAGAGGGGATTAAGCGCAAATTCCGGATCATTTAAAATGCTCAAAAACATCTCGCGCTCGGCGGGAAGCATGGAAATGGGTTCATTTTCGGCTCCCTCCGGAACGGAAAGAAGGTTCTGGATCTCCTGGCGGGTCACTCGGGTCGATGCGGAATAACTTACGCGCGAACCATCGGGATGATAGCGATCCATATTCAGCGTGCGGGTCCGGGAGCGGTCTCGCGAAGTAACCTGGTAATATTCCGAATCAATGAAACGATTCGCGACGTTGAACGATTCGTAGGAGCTCGTACTGTAAAGAACGCTTTTGGAATTCCAGTTTGAATTCTCCAGGACATCCCCCAAAAGGCTCGCGCCCACGTGAATGCCATTCACCGTGACCGCGTCGTACGGAACCTTGAACTGCTCCTGAAAACTGTAACGGACCTCTCCTTTGACCGACTCCCAATTCGCGCTCCGCGTGATTTTCCCGTCGACAGACGATACTTGATAGGATTCCCCTTCAAAGAACCGGGTTCCGGAGAAATTAAAGCCCTCCGTCCAGGTCTGTGTTCGGCTGATGTCTTCTCCCTCCCAGTTCGCATCCCGGGCAAGCGTTCCCAAAAGAAGCGTTCCGATCGAATGGATTCCGTCATAGGAAATCGTCTCGAACGCAACATCCTTCGTCTCGTTGAAACTGATCTTTCCGGTCTCCGCGCCGCTGATCACCTCGAAATTCCTGGAACGGGAGAACGACCCCTCCCCGTAAATATCGATCGAAAAACCGTGGTCCAGCAAAAGTTGATCCGTATTGAATGCGCCGGCGTAACTCCGGGACTCGAACATAGACTCATCGCTCGTGACGGCAAAGCCGCCCGTTCCAAGAAGTTCCGCGCGAACCGAAACCTCCGTACTCTTTTGCTGGTTCGTGTAGGTCAGAAGATCCGTCAGAAGATCACGCGAGACGGTACGCGTTACGTTCTCGTCCCGCGAGCCGACCGAATAGCTCTCGGATTTCAAGGCTCGCTCATCTTCATTCTTATCGAACCCGAATTTCCAGGTCTTCGTGAACATAAAGTCCTGCCCCTTGAAATTCTCGAGATCCGCAGGGCCCAGATCCCCCAGGAGCGAGATCTGCAGGGTTCCTTCATACCCCGCATCGCTTCCGGAAAGTTTTTGGGTTTGGCTATACGTCACATCCGTCGTCTCCTGCCCGCCGATAAAACGGTAGGATTTGGTTCGTGTCAGCGTGCCATCTCCATAAACATCGTATTGGATCGTGTGGCTCCTGGGCGCCGAGAAAGCGTCGGCTTTGTACGCCTCCTTGTAGCCATCTTTGTGCGTATAGCTTGAAGGCAAATCCTTGTATTCATAGACTTCCGAACCCCATTCGCTGCGAGTGTTATTCCCATCCAGGTCATCCCCGACTCCGATCGAACGTGAGACCGTGAACAAATCGTCGCCATTATCCTCAATAAAATCATCCCCGAAATCATGCGTGACAGTCGTACGATCATCCACCTGTTCCGTCCGGAACACGCTCCGGAGAGCCGCGTTATTGATATTATTCTCGAGCACATCGTAACGGCTCGTGAAATCAATATCCGTGGTCCCCGGAATATAGGTCAAGTCTTCATAAGACAATATCTCGCAACCGGAAAATCCCGCACCGCACGCTTCACTCCCCGCAGGATTTTTGTAAGTAATGCTGCGCGTAAGCTGGAACACGGTATATTGCTGCTGCACCGAGGACAGAAATCGCACCTCTCCACCGGGTACAAGCGGTCTGAGATAGGTCTCAGTATAATCCACAAGACTGAGCCCCAGATAATCGAACCGGCCCAGCGTCGTTTCATTAAGAGTCGACTCGAGATCGTCTTCCGGCGGCTCCGCATGCCGTGAGAGATAATGGGTCCGGCTCTCGAGCGTTCCGAGCGGAGTGGTTACGCCCTCCCCGGTGGTAATCTCCTTAATGATACGTGTATTCAGATCCGCCACGTTAAAGCTCTCGACCAGCTTCAGGAGCCTGTAATCCTCATTCTCCTTATCTGTGGAATAGTACGTGTATACGCTGTGGCTCAGGATCTTCGTACCGCCTTCGTCGAAACGGTAACTATCGCTCACGCGGCCATCGGCATCATTTTTCGTCACGTTCGCGAGCGTCCCGTCCGCCCGCAATTCGATCGCCTGCGTAACCTTTTTCTCCTCCAGCTGATTGATCGTCACGCGCCCGAATTCAGAAAGAGTGAAAAGAGTGTTCGGGATCTCCTGCCACTCGGTTGTATCACGCAGCGCATAGAAAGCGATCGTGCCATCCGCCCGAACCGAAAAATCAAGTCCGGGATCCCCGGCCTTGATGTCCGGAGCTGTG
>MHFU01000136.1:5310-5777 GCA_001804345.1 Omnitrophica bacterium RIFOXYB12_FULL_50_7 | reverse complement strand
TGAAAAAAGCAGAATCTTTGTAATCGGAGACACGGAATACGACATCGCCGCCGCCAAGAAGGCCGGGACCCGAAGCATCGCCGTCCTCACTAACGGCAGAACCCGAAAGCATTTCGAGCAAGTTCCGCCAGATCACATCCTCGAAGATCTAACGGACATTTCCACCTTCCTCGCCTGTCTCAAATAAAGGGGTCAGTCACCTTTTTAGGGAAATGGTGACTGACCCCTTTTTATTTTTGGACGACCTAATGGCTTTAATGTGGATTCTATTCCAAACTGGTGGCATATTTCCTTTTGCCAACGACTGGGACCATATGGGGTTTGTCTGTTTACGCTTCCTCTAATTGTTTTAAGCTCGCTTTCTCCAATTGCCCGATTTACCCAATCACTCCATGCAACCGGAAGTTCAACAGGCGGCTTATCTAAAAGCCCATCAGCATGCAAGCCAACACGTTGCCCAAAGGAAG
>MHFU01000136.1:4623-5271 GCA_001804345.1 Omnitrophica bacterium RIFOXYB12_FULL_50_7 | reverse complement strand
CCCGCCATAGTGTTTATGATATCGTCGGGCATGCGCGGTTGTAAGCCATTGAATCCAAACGCTATAGATGTCAGCCTCCGGACACGTAACCACAAAATGAAAATGGTTCGGCATAACACAATAAGCATAGAGCTTAAAATCAAAATGCTTTCTCGATTCTTCAATCAGGTCCACAAAAGCAGCATAATCCCCGTCTTTCAAAAAAACTTTCTGCCTCCCATTTCCACGATTTAGAATGTGATAGATTCCATCTTTTACAAAACTACGCTTAACCCGCGCCATTTTTTGCCTTATCTTTCATTAAAGGGGTCAGTCACCTTTTTAGGGAAATGGTGACTGACCCCTTTTTACAGTGAATTACGTTCTGAGAAGCTGAAGTACTGGTTCTCACCCACAATGATGTGATCCAAAATCCGAACCGAAACAGTCTGGCAGGCAGCTTTGATCTTTTGCGTGATCTCATAATCCTCGCGACTCGGCTCGACTTTCCCGGAGGGATGATTATGCACGAGCACGAGGCTCGAGGCGTGAAACTCCAGCGCGGCCTTGACGATTTCCCGAGGATGGACTGCGGCTTCGTCAATCGTTCCGTAGAAAAGGTCTCGCTCGCCAATGAGACGAAGCGCCTTGTCCAAAAAAAGAACTTTG
>MHFU01000136.1:0-4423 GCA_001804345.1 Omnitrophica bacterium RIFOXYB12_FULL_50_7 | reverse complement strand
AAGCACGGCCAGAAGTTCAGCGTCTGAAAGAGACTCCGGCCCCTTTTGCAGCAGTTTTTCCCTCGGTCTTTCACCTTCCGGCCATTCTCGAATGCTTTTGATCATGCCCCATCTTAGCGAAGCCCAATTCTCTGTCAATGATTTTATTACATATTTTATTGAATTATATACATATAAGACTTTTCTCTCGGGAACCTTGCTAGGAAAGAAGGCAACCCTCATGCCCGAAACCGTACGATGAGCTCAGAGCAAAAGAAGGCTTTCCCAGGAAATTCCGCAACCCGGGCGTCCGGCTTAGAGTTTTGAACGTGACATCTGCTCTTTGATGTCCGCAATGGTTTCTTCTAGGAAGAGGTACTTCTTGGAGGATAACTTTTTTGCTTTCTCTAATGTAGCCAAAGCAGCCTCAGGGCGATCAGAACTTCGGTATATGTTCGCCAAAGTAAAATATGCTTTTTGATTATGGGGATCCGCCATGAGAACCCTCTCGACAAGTTTTTTCGCCCGCTCAAATTCTTTGATTCCACTATAAGCCTGCGCGAGCTCAACAAGCAGAAGAGGATCCCTGGAATTTTGCGAGAGTCTCTTTTGTCCGCACTCGATGCTGGCCCTGTATTCCTTGAGAGCCTCTTGGACCCGCCCCTGATTCTCGTAGATTTCCCCGAGATCATTATGGACATCCGGATAACAGGGGTTCCTATGAACAACGCTGATAAAGCCAGAAACCGCCTTATCCCACAGCCCGTAATCTCTGCATACAGCCGCCAGGTTATGACGAGTCTCCACATTGTCAGGATCGAGGGCTGTGGCCTTCTCCAGGCTCGAAATAGCCGAACCATATCTCTCAAGATTCATATTAGCCAATCCCATATTATTAAGAGCAGAAGCATCGTCATTCTTGATGGCCAAAGAGAATTGATACTGCTCAATCGCCTCTTCAAAATCGCCCTTTCCAAAATAAACGTCCCCCAAAAACTTGTGGGCTTGATAGAACTTCGGGTCCAGACCTATTGCTTCCTTCAAGTGATCTTCCACCCTGTAAAAATCCTGCCGAGCATCAAAGGATAAAGCGAGCAGGTAATGAGCCTGAGCGGAATTAGGATCGACCTCGAGTGCGTTATTCAGCAATTCACGCGCCTTTAACCGGTCCCCCTTTTCAAGGACCTTCATTCCTGCATCAAGAAAATATTCGAGAGAGACCTGCTTCGCCAGATTCTTGATATCGGGGTTGTCAGAAATGACGCCCTCAGCTTTTCGCATCAATTCCGACGCTTCTTTAAAGGATCTCCTCCGAAGATAGACATTCGCTAAAGTCAAATACGCCTGGACAAAACGCTTATCCATCTGCAATGTTTTTTTATATTCCTCTATGGCCTGATCTTCCAACCCATCGTTCAGATACAAATTCGCCAAAACATGATGCGTGGCTGCAAAAGGAAGCATCCCGAGCACCTTCCGAACATGAACCATGCCTTTTTTGCATGGCTGATAGCTGTTACATTTGCTGGCCGCGCTTTTACAGAATTCAATCCATTTACTTTTTCCCACAAAAAGGGCTATCGTCAGAAAACTTAGAAAAATCAGCGCCCTAACGATTTTTTTCATAAAAAAAAACACTCCCTTCTCTCTGTTGTCAGGAAATCGCGATCTGTCGCCGAGTAGCGTCGAGAATCTCAAAGTGGATACACCGAGCGTCTTCAGGAATCAAATCACCGGCTTTTTCAGCCCATTCGACGCAGGAGATGGCATGCGGATCATTCACAAAATCTTGAAAGCCGATGTTTTCGAGCTCCTCCCTGGAATTCAGGCGATAACAGTCGAAGTGATAAAGCGGCGTCTTGGCTTTATAGATGTGCATCAGAACGAAAGTCGGACTTTTCACCTGCTCCGGATGCTTGAGCCCCAAACCTTCCGCGAGACCTTTGACAAAAGTGGTCTTCCCGCTCCCGAGCTGCCCTTCCAGACAAAGAACCAAGCCAGGCTTTAGGTCCCCGGCAAAGATCTTCGCGAACTCGATCGTTTCCTGCGCGGAGTTTGTAATAATAGTTTGTTTTTTCATAGCATTCTAAAGGGGACAGGCATAATTACAGGGTAATTCAGCCTGCCCCCTTTAACCCCTTTAAAAGTGCGAGAAACCTTTTTGAGAAAGCTTGGGCGGTGCGATTTTTTTTCCATTCCGGCGCCAGGAAATTTGAGAAACCTTCCCACCGATCCGTCCGATCCATGAAAGCGGAACCCTGGGAAACTTCTTCTTCCACTCTTTATCGAGAGTCACTTTGTTTCGAGGCGAGGCTGTAAACAGAAGCTCAAAATCCTCGCCATCGCTAAGAGCCCTCGCACGAGCCTTCTCCTCATTCCCCAAGCTCATTTTTTCAGCATCACGCGAAACCGGGATCTTATCAAGATCCAGCACCGCCCCAACCTTAGAAGCCTTCAAAATATGTGACAAATCCTGAACGAGCCCATCTGAGATATCGATCATGGCGTGAGCCCATCGGCGGTTGGCGAGAAACATCCCTTCACGGATTCGCGGTGTGAAATCATGATGATGTCTCATCAAAGATCCACCCAAAGTTCCCGTCACGGCAATCCAGTCTCCCAGCTTCGCACCCGACCTTTTAACGACCTGGTCCGGAGAAGCCTCTCCAAAGATCGTGACGCTCGCAAAAAACTCCTTGGAACTTGAAAAATCACCGCCAACACAGGGAACGTCATATTCTTTCGCGAGCTTCAGGAGTCCGTCATAAAAACGCTTGAGCCAGGCCGTCGAAAGAGACTTGGGCTTACCGACCGTAATGACAAACGCGACCGGCTTTGCGCCCATAGCCGCTAGATCGCTCAAATTGATAGCCAAGACCTTCCGGCCAATTTTCTCCGGACTCAAAAAGGGGTCAGGCACCTTTATAGGGAAATGGTGCCTGACCCCTTTTTTTATTTTGAAATCCACCCCATCCACAACCACGTCCGTGGACACCACAAGCTGCTTGCCCGGCGTCGCGTTCAACACCGCAGCATCATCCCCGATCCCAACGCACACCTGCCCTGACCTCGGCATTTTCTTTTTCAGATATTCAATAAAATCAAATTCATTCATTTTTTCCTGTCAACCTGGTCCATGTGCCCCCAAGACTTTTCTATTACCCTTTATCTTCATCCCCATCCTCATAACCCCGCCCAACCCGTTTTTGTCCCTTCGCATGAAAATATTTAAAATTATCTTGATTTTCATACCTGCCGCCACATTTACAATCCAATTTCCTGTCATTCACTTTCGCGCTTCCGCATTTGGGACACAGGATCGTTGCCGGTCCCGCCACGTATACCTGCCAGAGCGCCATAGGAAATGCCAAAAGAAAACTAAATGAAAGTAAAAACGGCGACTTTCTCCAAACCTCTTCCCATGACCGAACTTCTGGAAGCATCATGGAAAGTTTTCGCCAACCCGTTTTTTCCGTAAACACAGCTACGCAAAACATAAAAACGAAATAAACCAAAAAACACTTCCAAAAGCCTCTTTTCTTCTCACCGTTAATTTCACTCTCTGTTTTTCTGATCCACATATTCTCTGTCTTAGCCCCCATAATAATCTTTAGTTCGACAATCCATTTTCCATTCGAACGTCTTTCTCGGCAAATGAGGCATCCATAAAGGAATGGCAGCCCCCTTCTATCTCTTGAGAAGTTTCTGTATCTTTTCAATCGAACGGTTAAACGGCGCTCTCAAAACACCGGCTTCGGTAATAATGCCGGAAATGTACTGGTGAGGCGTCACGTCAAATGCCGGATTGAAGGTTTTCATATTCGTGGGCGCCAGCTGTTTTCCATGAATATGCGAAATCTCATGAGACGCCCGCTCTTCAATTGGAATATCCTTCCCCGTCTTCGCCTTTAAATCGAAAGTCGTGCTGGGTGCGGCGATATAGAACGGGATCTTGTGGACATGGGCCAGCACGGCCACGCCATAAGTACCAATCTTGTTGGCTGTATCGCCGTTCATGGCAATGCGGTCGGCGCCCACCACCACGCCGTCGATCTTCCCGGCCAGCATAAGGCTCGCAGCCATATTGTCACAGATCAATGTCGACGGGATCTTGCTTTTCATGAGCTCCCAGGCGGTCAAGCGCGCGCCCTGCAAAAGCGGCCGCGTTTCATCCGCGTAAACAAAGAACGGGATCTTTTTTTCTTTCATCGCATAAAAGACCGCGAGTGCCGTCCCGTAACCGGAGGTCGCCAATCCCCCGGCATTACAATGTGTAAGAATACGGGAACCCCGCTTAAAAAGTTTCGAACCATTCTCTCCGATACTCCGGCAAATCAAAATGTCGTCCTCATGGATCTGCTGCGCTTCCTCGAGGATCATCCGCTTCAGGTGATCGATATGTTTGTCACGATGCAAAGCTACTTTGGTCAAGATCCTCTCAAGA
>MHFU01000135.1:14436-35490 GCA_001804345.1 Omnitrophica bacterium RIFOXYB12_FULL_50_7 | reverse complement strand
ACCACGTGCACCGGTCAACGCGCAACGGTCAACGATAGAGTCTTTGCGTTGTGCGTTGCGCGTTGCGCGTTGAACGAGTATGGGTCCATAATTATCCCCCACACTCGCCCCGGAACGCATGACGGCATACTTATCCGCCAGGTAAGCATACGCGTGGCAAGAAACGGCTGTGACTTCGAGTGATTGGGGACTGGCTCCATTTTGTTTTTCTAAAATGGTGCCTGTCCCCTTTTGCCGTTCAGTGAGAGAGGGACAGGCACCTTTTCCTGCAGAAAAGGAGCCAGTCCCTAGCGCCCGCTGATTCAGAGATTCAATGTCCTCGATCACATGCTCGACCTTGAAACCACGCATATCGATTTTGTTTTTGGCAAGCGCATAAAACATGAACGCGTCGTCAGGGTCGGGGCTGTGGCCGACTCTTATTAACTGGGGAGATGTTTTAGACATGCTGAATATTATCACGATAAGAGATAATTATAAAAACTTTGCATGGTACATAGTACACAGTACTTGGTACTTGGCTAGCCATGTACCCTGTACTAGAAGTGCTGTTGTCGGGTTACGCGGAACGTAACAGAGAGAACTGCGCGGCGATCTTGTTCGCGAGGGATTGGAACAATTGGCCGGCGGCGTTTAAGAACCGTTGCCGCATGCTCTTATTCATCACGATAAGATCGTCCTTCAATTCAGCTTTCAATTCCTCGGCCAGCATAAGTTCGTCAGAGCTGATCATTCCCTTGATTGAAATACCTGGCTTGGAAATTCTAGCCCTGGCAAGCTTGACATTCGTGATAACAAACACGCGATCCTGCAGGCCTTCCTGTTTGATCAGGGCTTCGGCCTTCGCGACCATGGCTGGGTCATTTTTCACAAGGATTGCAAAGCGGCTATCTTTGAGCATGGTTTTTGCCATTTCGATCATGCCCTTCCGAAGCGCAAGATCCGAGCCCAGGACAAACGCATAACCGATCTTGGGAGCCAGCCCTAGCACGCGCTTCGCTGCTTCGGCGTGGATTTTTTGAACCGCAGGCACTCGCACGACAGCCGGCATCAGAAGCTCCGCCGCATTCAACGCATGCGCCAGAAGAGGAATGATTCCGTCCATGATCTTTTCCGTCACGCCCCGGAGCCCCTGCTCTTTTCCACCGCCCATTTTCACATTGACCAGGATTAAATTTTCTATGGTGAATGGCGATGGGTGGATGGTGGTTGGTATTTCATTAAAACTACCATTCACTATCCACGAACCACTATTCACTGAGTTAAGTGGGATCGTTTGCGGAGGATTTCCCTCGCGCAACGCGCGACGGTCAACGCGCAACGAAAAATCTTTCTCCGTTGTCCGTTGACCATTGACCGTTGAACTGAATTGTTGCCGCATTTCGCTACGAGGACCTTTTCTCTCTTCAGGATTTTTCGTCTCCCCCTGAGGAACATTCTTTTCTCCGGTTTGCTGCGTTTGTAAACTCATCTCCAGTTCGGTGATAATCCGGAGAATCGCGCCCGGGAGGTCCATCTTGGCAAGATCTTTCAGTTTTTCGAGATCATCAGTCACGGGCCGCTCTTGCGCTTTCACAACCGCAAAATCGGAAAAAAGTCTGGCCACTTCCCGCTGCAAATCCTGCGGGATGTTCGTGGTGCTTGATTTAATACCGGACCGGTTGACCTTGTTCAATAAATGCACCGCTTGAGGCAAAAGAGCATCCTTGGCGATCTCCGCTTCTCTCGCAAGAATCTGTTTATCAGCATGTGCCGTCTTCATCGGCTGCTCCAACCGTTGGTTTTCCTCAAAAACGGCCCGCTCTTTTTCGGCTTTCCAGAAAGCAGCTATCTGGGATCCCATGAAGGGAGCCATCCCGACCAGAGCGAGGATCACGAATCCTTTAGACGACAGGACCACCATCTTAGTAACGGTTTCTCGTCGCTCCTCAGCTTTCCGGGCCTGCTCTGCAAGTCGTTCAGCCTCAAGATCGCGCAGCCGTTTCCCTTCTTCGGATCTGGCCAGGCGAGCTAACTCGGCCATACGAATCTCTTCTGCGATACGGAGCCTCTCGGCAGTTTCAATCTCTCTATAGAATTTTTCACTGATGACCTTCCCCGCATCGACAGGAACCGCGTTCTCAAACGTTTCAACATTCGTTTGTTCCGGTAATGAGAACTGGACCGGCTGCGTCAGAAAACCTTTCTGAACAGTCACAAGCTCCTTGCGAAGGTAGGTCGAAAGAACATCCCGACTTCCCTGGCTGGGCCCTTCTTTTAGAAAATTTCTGAACTTAGGCGAATAAATATTTAAACCGTCTACTTTGTCCTCGATCCCCTTGACCAACTCAAAAGAGACGCTGTTCCCATTCAACCAGGTCACTTCGAAAATACGCCCCCCATTAAAACTTACCGACTTGATAGGTTGCTGCTGATCACTGAGAAGATCTTTAACGTTGGTCAGGATCTCAGCGCTGATCATGGTTTCTGTTCGATCGGAGATGAATCCGAGCGATGGAAGGACCGCAAAAAGTTCCTGATTGAGCGTCTTCACGCGGAGTACTGTTCCTTTCGGGATTTCGCGCAAGACCTCTGCAAACACTCGAGCCAGGTCTTTCCGGCCCGCGACATTTCCAATCTCCTTATCCGTAAGCATCACAATCTGCCGATCCTGCGCGCCGTTCTCTTGTCGTACTTCAGTGCGTGATTCAGCGCGAGCTGAGGACGGGTTCCTTCCCGGCTGAGCGGCCTGGATCTTTGTTAAAAGAGATGGCAATTCCAAAGCCTTTATTTTGTCTAAAAAGCGGACCGTTCCCGAGCCTTCGATCCTGAGCCATTCTTCTATGGCGTGGGGATCGGTCCCAATGAAAGAACTAAGAAGTACCATTTTCGGAGCCTCGAACTTTCCAAGCATTAAAAGGATCCATTGCGATCCTTTCAGAAGCGGCATGGAATCATCCGTCACGATCAAAGGCCGTCCCTCTTTTTGAATCCGGGAATCGATCTCGTTTAATCCTGAAACAACATTGTCGGCTTCAACAACCTTCGGGTATCCCCCCCGGCGAAGGATCAGGGCAACCGCTATCCGGTTCGTTTTATAATCGTCGACCACAAGAACCCACTCCCCTTGCTTCGCGGCATTCCATTTCTGCGCCAACGCCTGAACATCGATCTTTTGGCGCGTAAGGGTTTCTTCCATCTCCGAAATCTCTCGCATCCGTTTTGTTGACGTCGAACGCACTTCCGAGCGCAATGAAGCCCTACTCGCTGTCGGATGAGCAGCTTTGATCTCATTTAAAAGCGAAGGCAATTTCTTGAAAATTTCATTTCTGTTTAAAAGATGGACCGTCTTGGAGCCTTTGCTTCTGATCCGTTGTTCTATAACCTGGAAATTTGTAGCATGGGACGCATCGAGAAGGACCATTTTCGGGGCATCGAACTTTTCAAGCATCAGAAGAACCCATTGCGGTCCTGTGATAGGCGACATAGAATTATTTCTCACAATCGAAGACTGCCCTTGAACACGGCGAGGATCGATCTGTGCAAATACCAGACGCATCCGTTGCGTCCTCGTAGCAGGTAACGTGAAATCATTTGTCACAATCAAAGGCCGCCCTTGCTCTAGAACCCGTGCCTCGATCTCCTTTAAACCTGAAATAATGCCTTGGGCTTGAACAACCTTCTCATGCCCCCTCACATCAAGGAGCTCCGCAACCATCTTCCGGTTTGCTTCACCCTCATCAACCAAAAGAACCCAATCCCCTTGCTTCGCGACATTCCATTCTCGAGCCAGAGCCTGGACATCAATCTCCTGGCGCGTAAGGGTCTCTTCTATTTTTTCAATATCCCACATCTCCGCTGATGATGTGCCACGAACTTCAGCGCGATCTTCGAGCTTAGGGCTTAGAGCTAATGGCTCAGAGCTTCTCTCAGCACTCAGCTCTAAGCTCTTGGCCGCGGGTCGATTGATGCGAACCTCGGCGCGCGCATTTGCCGCCGGAGAAGCGATTTTTTCTTTTATCTCCTGAATGTACCAATCCTTTTTTTTGTTACCTTGTGGCTCTTTTCCCCACCAGTCGTAGACATCCGGCCCCTTCTTGAGAAGGACTTCGAACAAGCTTTTGACGAAGGGGCGGTCGCTATGACGGCCAAGGTGCTTGATCAGCCAAATAACAGCATTCATAGACAATTTTTCCTTGGATTTATTTTCCGCGGACCATTTTCCTTCAAGTAACCACTGCTGGATAACTCCTACGAGCCGCTCAAAGACCTCCGGATGAGGTTCCGCAAAAGTGATTAGGACGTTAAAATAGAAACTATTAAAGTTGGCTTGGGCCGTTTTTATTTTGATAAGCAACAAAAGATCCAGAAAATTTTGCGCCTCTGCCGTAGTTAAAGCAGCGCTGAATTCTGAAATAGCCGTCGCGAGACCTCCCGCCATAGGCCCTCCTTGAAGGATCGTAACAACACCTCTCGCGGCTTTTTCTAATTGTGCTGTCGTTAGTGAGGAGGATGTTTCTTTTCGAAAACTGATTAATTCATCCAAAAAGGCAACAAAGTCACCCTCTTTCCCACCGTTTTCAAAAAGTTTTTTCTCAATCTCCTGCCCTGTGGCATCAGGACCAATTTCTCGATCAAGCCAGTGTCCAATAGAATTTGCGTTATGAGGCTTAACCAGTCCTTTCCCGGAAGGTCTTTGGAAAACTTCGCTCACCTTTTCGAGAAGCTCATCTTCATGCGTCCTCAAGGTAACACTCAACCTCGGACCTGCCTGCCGCACTTCGGAACGGCTGTTCTCGCTTTCTTCTTCGATCACCATATCCTCGATCCGCGCGAGACGGATTCCGAGAACTTGGAAACGGTAATCATTTTGCTCAAAACTGGCGCTACGGCCCTTGCGCAAAAACACCGGAACACCGACATGCCATTTTTCGCTAAAAAGCGAGCTGCCGGCGTGAGGAGACGTCGGATAGAAGCGGTTCCAAAGGTAGTCATATACCTGATATTCGACGCTTGCGGAATTCTGAACGCCTAAATTGCGCACATCCAGCAACCGGAACCACGCCTTGCCGTCCTCGGGGCGATAGGGGGCGTTCGGAAAATGAATCGGCATCACAACGTGAGGCACGGGAGAATTGGAAGGACTCCGCGAGATCACCACCGCACCACCGTCATCAACCCGGTGAAACCAGATTTTTCCTTCTTCGAAAAGACTTTTGAGAATCAGATTTTCAGTGACAGCTTTTAATTTTCTATAAATTCGGGGGTTCCAAGTTTGCATGTTCTCTAAAAGAGTCGGAGAAAGCATGGTCACAAAAGCCATCACAGCCGGAATGCCTTTTTTGCCGAACCTCTCCATGGCCTTTTCTTTGGGGAGACCGGCAACTGCTTTTAAAACTCGCTTTAATCGGGCCGGAGAATCGAGGTCCTTTTTGATCTTCTGGAAAAGAAGTTCCGTGATCAGTTTCCCCTCAAAAACAGGCTGATTATTAACAAGCGCGCTAAGATAATCCAACACTGCGTTTTTGATTCTCGTTTCCTGCTCCTCCGACTTCTCGCCGGTATCTCCCAAATCCAAAACTTGCAACCCCGGAAAAGGAATCCCGTCAGACAATGTCTCGACCATTTTCCAAAGAGGATACTTGTCATATTTTTCTCCCGTCACAACGTCTTCAACTCTATAAATCCGGGAATCATCCTTCATAGCCGCCGGGCCAAGGACTGATTCGAAAGCTTTGCGCCCATAAAAGGAACTCCAGGCTTTTTTCCCTTTATTACTTTGGTAGCTAAACTCCCCAAGATCCAAAGCGACGATATGTTTCTTGCCATTAACGGAGACGGCATAGACTGGCATCTTCTTTCTAATAGAATCAAAAGCCACGGCATTTTCGTCAAAATAGCGGGCGAGATTTTCGCGAACCGGCAATCGGTCCAGCAATGGCTCAAGCGTCCGGTCCTTAGTTTCCACATAATGTTCAAAGAGGGCTACGGACACATGAACCGTCAAGCGCTCCACAATTTCAAGGGCTTCGAGCTTGATCCGAACCTTGTCGGAAAGATCCCCCGCTTGCGCATCCCTCGCCTCAAGCTCCTGTATCTTTGCGATGACCGGCGTTAGAGACCCATCAAATCCGTTGAAAAATTCGCGGAGATAATGAAAAACATCGCCATTCTTCGCGTGGTGTTCAAGGCTGGAATATCCTTTCTTTCCATTCATCCGGATCTCACGAAACCCTTCGATAAGACCTAAGATCCCCGGAATGCGCGGATCTCCCGCAAGATGATGGTATTGATCATCAAACCACGAAAACTCCGGCTGCCCGGGCGTTGCTAACGTTTTAGTAAAAAAAGCCCTCGCATCGTCCACTGAGACATGAAGATTTCTGAAAAGGGCATCTTCTTCTTCGACAACTCGAATGGTCTTTTCCCATAATTTAATATGCGCGCGGGCCTGGCCTCGTTCCATGTCCACCTTAGGAGAAGATTCGAGCACCGCAAATTGAAGCTCTCTCCGCCGCGCCGGATCCTGATAACGTTCCTGAAGATCAGTCAACGCTTTTACAAGCGAATCCGCAAAAGGCCGCCGATTTTCTTCGTGATCGTACTCCACAAGAAATCCATTGAGGATCTGCCATGCCCCCGCTTTTTGTTTCGCTACGAGTTCATCATGAGTCACTTTGTCTTTAAAAACATCCAGGATACGGTTGGCGATCTTTGAAAAAATGGTGAAAAGCTCCGGCATCGCGCCGCCCCAAACGCCAATCAAAGCGGCCATGTTCGTCATGCCTTTCATCATGCTGGTCGCGGAAGCTTCTAAAAACTCATTAGAGAGCATCACGGTCGCGGCAACACCCTGAAAAATAACCGGCGCGTCCTGGATATTGTAATTTTCAATAGGCAACATTTGCTTTTCAAGACCAAGTTCTTTGACAAGTCCCTGAATCTCAAGAAACATCGCATGCGCGTTATCGCCAAATTCTCTGCCGCCGATAATGACCCATGCGGCACTTTCCTTAAATCGTTTTAAAGCTTCCGGATCTCTGCGTAATTTTTTCAAAATCTCCAGCCATTTATCAGGCCCTTTATAGGGAACCTGACGGCGGATATTGGAAACGATTGGCTTCCGGAGCAATATCTCTTTGAGCGATTCCATCCCGGGCATCTTCTGCAGCGCGTCCCATTTTCCTTCATCCGCCAACGCCTCCATTACTTTGGCTTCGTATTGCTCAATAAGCCGCTTTGCATCGACTCCGATCACCTGCCGTTCCCTTTCATAATCAGCAATCACGTCATCGATCCAGTCCTTGTGCCCCTGTTCTTCTTTCAACCAGAGCAACAAATTTGCGACCAAAATAGCTTTGATGTGTTCTGCTTTTCTCTGGAAAGAATCCAGGAGCGCGGCATTGGCTTCTTTTCTTAAATGCTTGAACACTTCTTCATCAGAGGCGCTCGCAGAAAGCCCAAGTTTTTGCTTATATTGCTCAATCAGATTTCTTAGGAGAGGTGCCTGCCATTGCTCAAGAAGAACGCCATTGGTATTACGAACACCACCCTCATTGTAGCCCTGTAGTTTATGCACGAAAGTCGGGACGATGTCTTTTGCAAGCACCGGCGTGTGCTCATAAAGCCCGACACCTGTAATGATGTGCGAAGAAAGTCCGACTGCGTCCACAATATCGATTTTCCCGTTTTTGACGATATACCGGCGTTGGACTTCCGGATAGCGGAGCATCTCGAAAGACGCTTCATCCGGCATATAAAGCCCCGGGCGATAAACCGTATGATTGATGTGATGATGAATGGCGTCCGGGAAAAGAGGCGTTGGCGTGCTGACAAAAACCTCATTATTCACAAAAAGGATTTTTTTCTTAATCGCACCCTGTTCCCTGAGTTTTTGGGTGAGGAGTTCGCTCGCCATACCGTAAACAGCCATGTGAACATCCCGCCAGAGATTCGGCCGTCCCATATCGCTGTCAGGATAAACTTCATCAAAAATATGGGCTTTCTCTCCGTTTTCATCCAGAAAATACGCGTCGAGATAATAGTTGGGCATTTCGCCAAAATAAGTCTCGGTCTGATAAACATCCACTTTGATCTCTTGGCCGATGATCGCTCTGGCTTTCCTGGCAAAAGTCTGATACTTCGGATTGTTTTTCTGCGCATAATAATGTTCTTCTTCAACGGCCTTTCTTCGGAAATCATCTCCGACCACAAGTTCTAAAGAAAGACCTAGCGTTTTATTTTGGGGAAGAACTTTGCGCAAATAATCCCCGAAACTCTTGCGGTCGCGGACGCTTGCCACTTCTGGAGGAAGGTCTTTAGTAAATTCCTGACCTTTGATGGTTTCGTAAATAACATTGATGGCGATAACGTTCTTTTCTTCTTTAGTTTTTTGACCACCAAAATTTTTCGCCCAAGCACCGAAAAGATCGTGCATAAGTGCACCAAGCCCGCCCGTGAGCGTGGTCGCAGCAACAAAACCGACATATCTCCGGACATCCTTGATCGCGTGCGCAAAACGCCTCCTGAGACTTTGATCCAGGGCCGCCAAAATCGCACGGTCAAGCCCAGCCTCTAACTGCCGGCTCACAACCGTATAATCCTTTAGTGGCGAATCCTTGCTTACATAGCTTTCTAATTGCTCGATGCCCGCTAAACGCGGCTCATCCAGTTGCCTTACCTCTGAGCGAGCGTCTTTGAAATCAGGATTGTGCGTTGTCCACGGCTTGTCTTCCTGAGTTTGGAGAAAACCTTCAAGGGCTTTTGCAAATTGAACAAAGACTGCATGTCGTTGTGTTAAAAAACCACCGATTTCGTGCGCGCCTTCTGCTCCTTGAGGCATAAGAGCCGCCAAAGACTGAATAGCAACGGACTCGAAGTTTCTCAATATCATGTTTTCATCCACAGTTAGAACAACATTGCCTACATGGTTGTAACCGAGAAAGATTTTGTAGGAGTATTTCCCCGCTCTCGACACGGAGTGGTCTTGATCAAGCTGAAGCTCAAGATCACCTTCTTCCGATCGCAGTGCCAGTTGTTCAATAAAACCCGATCCACCCTCCAAAGCTTTGACTGTCGCGGGCTTTAAAACGATCGGTTCACGGGTTTCGGAACGCTGACCCACCGCCAGGTCGTCGATGGGCAAGGGAGAGGTAGAAACATTTTCCGGTGTTCGTTCCACTGTTGCGGTAACTCGTTCTTGCTCCTTTTGCAACTCTGCAAACCGGATCCGACTGGAAAGGATATGAGACGGCGTCCCGACCGCAAAATATTCGATTCCCTTCTTAGCCAGCTCATCGGGATTATAAAAATGCCGGCCATCTACCACGCGGGAATTGCGCGCAACTAAAAAATCCCGTTCATCAAAAAAAACGTTCCGGATATCGGCAAAAGCCGCAGAGTCGGTAACCAGGATCTGCAGATCGCTGCCCCGGACCGCTTCGCGGGCGTTCTCCTGCGCCGATGGATTCCCGGAAACAAACGCCAGATTGCCGTTATACGCAATATGCCGTTCCTGCAGGTCCCGCTTAGCGTTCGGAATGGCCTGGGGTTCAGCGTCCGTGGCCCGAACAATGGCGCCCGCCGCAAGCAAGGCTTCGATCAAATTAAGCGCCCGGGACTTGTAGGTAACATATTCTCCGGGTTTATACGCGAGCCCGAGGACCGCAACCACTTTTTTATGAAGATCGCCCCCGGCAGCTTCTTTTGCTTTTTCAAGATAAAGCCCGATCTGTTCGTCATTGATGCTTTTGACCGTCGTGATGAACGGGACCGGAACCGTTTCCGCATGGATTGTTTCCTGACCAAATTCAAACTTTTCCTGGATCTCGCGACGAAGACGCCGAAATTCCCGAAGCTGTTCCGGTAAATACTCCTCCGCAAGCTTTTCAATGGCGTCAAGAGCCGTGATCAGTTTATTACCGCCCCAGCCGATCCCAGGCGCCAAATAATCCTCGCCCACGGTGGGATCCAAACCAAAACCACGCATGACATCCCGGATGTTCGCCCCAAGCCGTTCAGCCTTTTCTGCAATCGTATTAATATAAGAAATACGCAACGCCAGGAAAGTTCCCAGGACATCGGCAATGAATTTTTCACGATTGACCTTGGGCGGTCCCTGGTATTCCCCGTGCCCGATATTGAAATAAGGATACGGAAGTCCTTCGAAACGTGCCTTGCCAAAAAAATTGCGGCCGTCAAAAATGGGCGGGAGCGGTTTTTGGTGATCGGTAAACCATTGCTTGAGACCTTCAAAATCAATCTTTGCGAACTCAGGCCATTCCGTGGCCAGAATCATCGCGTCCGCGCCCTCCAGCATTGCGTTCATCTGCGACGGATCGGAATAATATTCCACGGCCGTATCATCTTTGAGGGGGCCCCCTTGAGGATCCTTGAGACGCGGGACCGCGACCGGATCATAGACGCGGATCCTGGCACCGCGGCTGAGCAATTTCTCGATGATTTTTACGGACCGCGATTCGCGAATATCGTCCGTCCCAGGTTTAAAAGAGGCTCCCAGAACGGCGATCGTTTTCCCCTGAACGTTCTGGAGCTCCGGAATGATCACTTTTTCCAGGAAGCGCTGCCACTGAAGTTCATTTACGGCAAGGGCATCGAGCACCAATCCCGGAAGAACCCCGTTCTTGCGAGCGATCTGGACAAAAGCCGCGAGATCCTTTGGAAAACAGGAACCTCCGAAACCGAGGCCCGCACTTAAAAAAGAGCGACGAATGCGGGGGTCCGCCCCGATCGTGTCCATGACATCATCAATGCTCAAACCAAGCGCTTCGGTTAATAGGCTCACAAAATTGGCAAAAGATATTTTGATACTCCGCCAACCGTTTGCCGTATATTTCACGAGTTGCGCGCTGGTCAGGTTCATAATCACGATTGGAACCTGTTTGCGGGCATGACCGGGATCTGGATTGGCATGCGCGTAAAGCGCTTTGACCCGCTCCGCGATCACCGGTTCTTCCGCACCAATCACGATGCGGCCCGCAACCCCGCGGTCATCTTCCACTTCTTTGCCTTCACGTAAAAATTCCGGCTCCCACGCAAAATGGATCGTCGCGCCTCGAAGGTCTTCTCCAGCGGACTGGCGTTTCTGGAATTCCTCCTGAACAACTTGTTTGAGTGCCACAACAGTGTCGCGTGGCGGAGCGGTGCTTTTTCCAACAATGATTTTGGGTTCGCCGGGTTTCACAAGTTGTGCGATACGTCGAACGGAATTTTCTAATGCACTGATATTGGCATGTCCCGTTTCGTCTTGAGGTGTCGGGACCGCCAAAAAGATGATCTCCCGGCCTTCGAGCGCCTTGACGTAATCTGTCGTGAAACTGAGCCTTCCGCTCGCAAGCCCCTCGCCTAAAAGTTCCTGAAGGCTTTCCGTATGGAAGGTCAGCTTCCCTTGAGAAAGTTTTTCGACAATCTCGGGCTTTACATCCACGCCAATAACATCATGTCCCCAATCGGTAACGAGCAGAATCGATTTGGTCGCACCGACAAATCCCGTCCCGATTACCGCAATCTTCACAGGGTCATGCGCAGGCCAGGTGGGAGACTTGTCAGCGCGTACTTCCCCAAGGAGGACAGGTACCTTCCGCAATTCAGAGCGAAGTGGCTGTATATTTGAAATTGGTGATAATGCAATATTTTGTTGACTTGTGGGCAATGTTTTGGTGGACTCCCAAAATGAAATGACGGGAGCAATGGCGAAACCAAAACCGGCGTTTTTCACTAAAGCGCGGAGAAAATTCATGGCAGGAATTTTGGCTAATCTGTTGTACCTTGCCGTTGGCGGGGGATTTGCCAGCAATTTTTTTGCAGCCGTTAATTTCTGGCTAAAACTCGCCATGGCCGTATTCATTGTCTTGCTTGCGATCTCCAGCATTTTCGTGTATCCTGCCACCGTCAAGGTCGCCACGGAGGAAAAAGATGATTGAAATATTTGCTGCCCTATTCGTAATCGGAGCTGGTGCAGTGATCGCTGTCCTCTGGGACCAACACCGCGTAAAGAAACACCACCCACACTCCTGATCTCATCCCTCAATTCCGAGCGTTCTGTTTCGCCCTGCGGTTTGGGAATTCGCGTAACGGCGATAGCGGGTGCGCCGCGCTGACTGGAAATTAAAACTTCATCGCCCTCTTCTAAGGACAGTAGCGCCTTAATGGAGGATACGGACAAAAATGCCACACCCGCGGCTGTAAATCCCACGAGAACTCCGCCCATCCAATCGCCTGATGGTGCGAATTTCCCGTAAAAATCCACAAAAACAGTCTCGTGTTTTTTCAACTTCCCGCGAATAATCCTTTGAAGCGTTTTCGCGATCATCTCAACCGCGGGATGAATCTCAACGACCGGGATCAACCGTTCAACCTTGGTCCATGTTTGCGGCTCCGTCAATTTCCCTTCTCCTTGCGCCTCGCCCAGCGGCGGATGAAGGTTCGCCTTTTCATTGTCCTCCTGTGGCCGTAAACGCAATTCCGCCCGTGAAAGCGGGACGGAGCGGGCAGGATTTCCACCTTCTGTCCACACCGGGTGTGTACCAGGGTGCCCCCTGTCCACACCCGGTGTGGACAAGGGTGAAGCAGTACGCGCCTCAGAACGGGAGGAAAGGTCCTGGGCAACTTTTTCGGCGATTTCCGTACGAATCCGGGATTCTTCTTCCGGACGGGAAGATTTTTCGAGCTCCTCCTGCTGCGGTTGATACTGATTTCGGATCTGGTTAAGCAACGACATCATCTCGTTCGCTGCCCTCGCCTGTCTTCTGGCTTCCATGACCCGGCCAAGGTATTTCCCGAAATTAAAAGTAGCTGTTGCAAAACCCCCAAACGCCAAACCATAAGCAAGAAACTGAAGGCTCAGGTCTTGGATTCCATAATATCCCGCCACCACCAACATCGCTCCGAACAAAAATCCGCCGGCCCATACATGAATCGTGTAAAAAGAATCTCTCACCTGCTTCTCCGCCTCAAATAAACGGGTCTTCTCGAAAATGCTTCCGAGTGTTACAAGCGATGGAAAGGTTATTTTTTCAAAATTATAAACTTCACCATGCTCCGCCACGAACCCGTCCCACGCGCTTTTCACGGCCTCCTGTTCCGCTTTATTCTTTAACCCGGAAATCCTAGCTTCCATTTCCTGATTGAGATTGATGCTGATAACATCGCTTTTTACTTTCGCCTCGCCAACGGTTTCTTGCCAGATTTGGCCAGAGGCCCTTTTTCCCAGAAATCTTTCATACTCCGGAAGAACTTCTTTATAGGTTTCATTCATGTCCTCTAAAATTCGCTCCTTTTCCGCGTCGGGAAGATTGGGGGCCCTGGTTAATAAAGCTTCTTGTGCTGTTTCAACCGCTTGCGTTCCCAAACAACCAATGAACCGGCTTGCAGTGTGTTTGTCTCTCTTGCTTTTATCAGAGCGCCCTTCCGAAATAACAATCGATATCAAACCCGCGACCGTCTGTTCGACCGAATCGTTTTCTTTGAAACCAGTATGTTGCTCCAAAAATTCATGCATGCTGAAAATCACAGACATGTCCGTTGTTCCTTTCAGATACCACTTGAACAGATCGCTTACCAGGATGGGCTGCTCGGAACCGGCCTCCTCTTGATCAGAACCGGCTCTCGTTTCCGAACGTTGGAGATGCGGCGCCACTTTTTGAATTAGGGCTTCAATTTGCGGATCAAGGCCTGCTTGCTGAATCTGCCGCAACGCTTTTTGACCACCCGCAAGATGAAACCACCGCTCAGGTTCCGTATCAGGCAATAAGGGCAGTTGAGGAAGAAGAAAAACGTAATATTCCGATCCCTTAGAGACCGCATGCGGAAGCAATAAAAATCTCGAGTAGATATCTTGCAGTGTTTTCCGTTGGGCACCATTCGGATCGGCGAAGGCGCTTAGCCATTCCACAAAAAGCGGTCGCTGTTCTAAAACGTCTTTTCGGGATTTTGCCTGAAGATTCTGCTGGCACGTTTTCACCTGATCTGACTGAAGCGTCTCCCCCAAATGTTGCGCGATGCGTTCGTAACGCTTCCGCAAATCAACGCCATATTGAGACGCCTCCACCAGTGCGCGATTCAGGATCTTTATGAATTCGTCTCTTTGGGAAAAGGGCGTTTTAGAGATGCCAAAATGCGCCAGGGCTGCATCTATTTCTTCATCAATTCCCTTCTCTTCTCCGTTCATGAATGGATGCTGTAAAAGCAAAAAAGCCATCGCGTAAGAGCGATCTTCTTCTGCTTTGTCCGTTAAACCATTCCAGGAAAGTCGCCGCCGGTTAAAATCGGATGCCGCGATCTTTCGTAAAATTCTCCATTTCTCCTCCGCGCTTAGCTCCGGCTCCACCTTGTCGTTTCGCGCCGCTCGCAGCTCCGAGCGACCTTTTCTAGCAGATAGTTCACCCTCTCCGAGGGCTGCTTCGCTGTAGGGTATAGGGTTTAGTTCTTTTCTATCCCCTATACGCTCTACCCTATTCCCTAATGTGTCCCGAATCTCAGAACGCAAGGCCGTCAAGTCGTTGAGTAAGGCGTCTGGTTGCTCGGAACGGTATTTCAGGTTATCAAGCGCGGCAACAATTCCGGAAACTGTTTTCTTTAATGCCTGAAATTTTTCACGCTTGTCTGCCGGCCTGAAAACATTGTCGCTTACCTTTTCTAAAAGAGTCCCGGCATCATTGATCTCCTGACGAATATCCTCAACGCTTTCCTCCCAACCTTCACGGATCACTTGCTGAATATCTTTTCGCGCAACTTCAAGAATCTCACGACTTTCCACAAGCATGGGAATTTCCGAGTAAGAAGGAAGAAGCTCCGTGTCCAGGAGTTCCAGTGTTTTTCCAAGATCAACTTCCACGGTTTGGAATGCTTCCCTGAGTCCTTCTGGTTCGTATTTCAAAGACTGCAAAATGTCGGCAACAACAGAAACCCGCCGGGACAATTCCTCAAAGCTGGCGGAGTTTGTTTTAAAGATGCGGCTTGGAACCTTTTCCAGATCGTCTACGGCTTCCTCAACGTCCCATTGAGCCTGGTGAACGGCATCATCCGTGCCGTCACGAATGGCCTGATCTAACCCTGCAATAGCGGACTGAATATTTTCATAACTCGAATTCAAAAAAGGAATGTTCGATAAACGAAGAAACTGAGCGCGGATCTTTGTCTCGCTCGCTTCCAGTTCTTCTTTCGCCGCCTGCAAAATATCCGGCAGAGCCGCCCCTCCGGGTCCTTCGACCCGTAGGGTCGGGGACCTCAACTCGCTCCGCCCAACGCCGCTTCGCGGCAAGTCTGTCGGATGGCGGATGGCGGATGGCGACAAGCCTTTGGTTTCCTGTTTCCCGCCATCATCCCTAGCGGCTTCGCCGCGGGACTCAAGGCTCGGAATTCGAGACTCGTTTTGGTTTCCATGAGGTACGAGTCCCGAGGTACGAGTCCCTGTTGTCTGCTCCCTCAACTCAGAACGCGAAACTGGTTGCCCGGGGCTTTGGACTTCGATACTTCTCTGGACATCGGCCAAAAGAGTTTTAATGCCGTCCAGGCCAATCGGTTTGCGCGCTTGGATATCTATCAACGGCTTGAATTCATCCAAGGTCTCAGCTCCGGAACAAAGCGCTATCCATGTTTTTCTCCCGCGTTTATTATCTATTTCTCTGATTTTTTTAGCCAACTCGATCGCCGACGCGGTATCCGGCAAATGCTGATCCAGAAGCACGAGGTCAAAATTATCCGGCTTCTGTAATTGAGTTATAGCCTCCTGGAGATTGGAAGCAACACTGCCCGGAACATTCTTTTGGGAATTTCTGATCATATCGAAAAGCGCCTTGGAAACTCCTGGATCGTCATCCACAATTAAAACACGCAAGTGAACACCGGTCTTTTCCGGAGCAGGCTTCGGTGCCGGGACAGCTGTCACCACAACCGGTGCAGCAGCGACTGGAGCGGCGGGTGTCGCCTCAGAACGCGCCTTGTCTCCGGACGATTTATCTTTATCCAATTCATTGCGCACCCGAGGAATCAGAGAGCTCACAACAAGTTCCAGAGGTTTGGCCAGAAACCGGCCAAAGCCCGCTTGGAAAACATCCTCTGTAGTCATCTCCGTGCCATGGTAACCGCTCATGGCAATACCTTTCAAATCAGAATTGTTTAAGATCTTCTTCAGCTTCTTGAAACTCTGAATGCCGGCCCCCACATCGCCCCCCATTTTCATGTCCGAAATAATAAGATCGGGCTTCGGTCCTTCCAAATTTCTCGCGAACTTTTCTGCTTCTTGACCGCTTTCGAAAATTGTTACGGTATAGCCGAATTTTTTCAAAATCCCGGCCGCCACCACGCGAACCTGCTCTTCATCATCAATCACCCAGATATTTTCTGTCCCGCCGCGAAGCTCCATGGTGGACGCCTCTTTGACCGTCGGGCGCTCCTGTGTCGCTGGTATGTAAATAAAAAAGGTCGTCCCCTGTTCCTGTGCGAGATCACGCTGGGTACGCGTCACTACGTCCACGAACCCGCCGTGACTTTGGACAAGCGCTTTGACGCTGGGAAGTCCAAGGCCGGTTCCTCTTTTCTTTTGAGTGGTCTTTGTCGTATTAAAAGGCCTAAAAAGTTTTTTCATCACCTCCGGTGGAATTCCTGTTCCTGTATCCTTCACGGCAACCCTGATGTATTCTCCGGGTTTGAACCTGTCCGGATCGCCGTAGACACCCACAAGATGATCCATCCGGATAGAAGATACGGACACCGTGACCTCTCCACGATCCGGAATGGCTTCGGTGGCATTGATCACAAGATTGGAAACGATCTGCGTCATTTGTCCTTTGTCGCCTTTTATAAAATTGGGAGTCTGGAGCCCTTCAACGGTCAAGGTTACAGTATTGGACTGCGCCTGAGGGATGACGGCCGTACTCTTAACAATTTCATTGAGGTCAAAAACTTCGAATTCCTTTGTCCCGGCAGTGGAAAGTATCCGCAGGTTGGTCGAAAGCGCCGCCATCTTGTCTATCGCTCGATGAATTTCTCTCAGTTCAACCGTAACATCTTCGCCTGCCTTGAGCTTGAGTTCGATCATGTCGGCATAACCGACAGGCAAGGTGAGAAGATTGTTAAAATCATGGGCGATCGGTCCAACAACCGTGGTGGCAATTTCCCACGCCTCCGAGTTTCTAAGACGCCTGTCAATCTCGCGTTTTTTTGTGACATCCTCCGCAATACCCACGATGAATTGCGGCTTCCCCTCGGCGGTAAAAATGGGGATTTTCCGGACGTGCATGACCCGTTCTTTTCCGGCCAATTGATTCGTTTCCTCGGTCTCAACAATAGTGGCTTTCTGAAAGACCTCGAGGTCGGCCACACGGAAACTTTCAGCTTGGACAGGGTTTCCAGGATAAAGTTGATGGTCCGTCTTTCCGAACACTCCTATTTTCGGTCGATCGTAAAGCTCTCTGGCCGCTTTTTCATTCACATAAACTAACCGACCCGAAGCGTCCTTGATGAAAACCGAGAGCGGGATGGCGTCCAGCACCCTTTGAATGAAGGTCTGTGCCTGCTGAAGCTCTTCCAAATGACGCTTGAGCTCTTTCTCCATTCTCTTGTGCTCGGTAACGTCCTGGACTGTACCAAAGAGCCGTATCGGTTTCCCGCCGGCATCCCGATCGACTTCTCCGTGGGCATGAACCACTCGCTCAGTTCCATCGGAACGTCGGATACGCATGTCCAGGTCATACGGTTTTTTTCCATCCAAAGCATCTTGTATGGATTGTTTTACAAACTCCAAATCATCGGGATGGATTGTTCCAAGAAATGTTTCTACTGACGGAATGGTTTCGTTCGGAAGTCCGAAGATCCGGTAGTTCTCTTCTTCCCAGTGAAGCTTACCGGTTTGAATATTCCAATCCCAGTTACCGATGTGAGCCATCCTCTGCGCCTTTTGCAGGCGTTCTTCACTACTCCTCAGCGCCTCTTCCGCCTTCTTGCGCTCGGTGATGTCGCGGGAAATGTTGGCCGTCCCAATAATCCCGCCTTGTTCATCCCGCACAGGGAATTTGTGCACAAGCACGGTCTTTTTTGTTCCGTCGGGATAGAACGCGGGCTCTTCCTGAATGATCACTTTCCCCTGTCTTGCTTGCGCCTCATCAGCCATCCAAGCCGTAAAGATGTCGCCCGGAGTGTGTTTGCCAAAAATTTCCGCATCTGTTTTCCCAAGAACTTCATCCAGGGTTGTGACACCTGCCATCTTCAAAAATTCCGTATTAGCCGCAACCACGCGCCCTTCCATATCCTTGGCGCACGCAACATCGCCGGACCCCTCCACGATCGCTGCGAGTCTGGCTGTTTTGATTTCTGCCAGTTTTCGCTCGGTAATATTTCGAACGGCATGAATAATCTGGGTAGTCTCTCCTTTTTCATTTTTAATAGGAGAAGTTATAACTTCTACGTCTATAGCTCCGCCATCCTTATCAAAATGCACATGCACCGCTCGTGCGTGAGTTCCCGTCCTAAGCGTTTCTGCTAAAGGACAAATGTCATGCGGCGCCGTGCAGGGCGTAGCTCTATGATGTGTTACCGCATAGCAAGTTTTTCCGATGACGCTTTCCTCCTTGACCTTAAAAGTATCCAAAAAGCTTTTATTTGCTTTTATGATTCTAAAATTACTAGGATCAAGAATAAGAATAGGATCACTGACGCTATTGAATACTGTATTAAAAAATACTAAAGATTTTTGAAGTTTCTCTTCCGCTTTCTTGCGTTTCAAGTCTTGTTTGTCAAGTGCTCTACAGAGAAAAAAGGTATAAACCGGAAAGAGAACGCCAAACACCATCGCGTAAATCATTTCATGACGCGGCACATTTTTTAATCCCCCGTGAATTCCTGCCGCTTCCGACAAAATCAAAAAAAGCGTCCCAACAATGGGGACGAGCAAGAGCAGATGGAACATCTTGCCCCCAATCGATTTACTTGAAACAAGCTTCATCAGGCCTTGTTTAGGCGAGGAACTGTCATTTTCTCCTGCTTGCCCGCGCAACTCAGATCGGCCAACGTCAAAGGGGACAGGCACCCCAGCTCTTGCTTTCGCAAGAAAGCGCGGGGGAGCCAGTTCCAACTTTGATTTTTCTTTATCTGAAGGCAGTTGGGACTGCCCCAGTCTCAGCTCCGCTTCGCTCGATTGGGATTGGGACTGTCCCCCCCGCACTTCGGAGCGGTGTTTGTCCTTCTCTTGTTTAGCCTTTATGACAGCTTGAGCAAACTCATCTTTTACCCCGCTTTTATCCTGAATCACGAATTGATAAATCTCATCCAGCTCTTCCGAAGATTCGCAATCCCCATATTCTTTAAGTTGACCGACAGCCCTGGCTTTTTCAAATAATGTTCTGCCTTGGAAACTTGAGATAAGCTTTTCCTGCCATTTTTCAAGTTTCTGCCCTTGTCCTAAAACAGCGATAGCCGCCGGGATGAGTCGCTTTGAAAATTTTTCTTCCCAATCCTGAACGGCCTCCGGACGCTCGAAAATTTTTCTTAAAATCACGATTTCAGGGATAGCAACAGCCAGCTGAATAAGTTGTTCCGAATTTTTCCTTGAAGGAGAATCTGTGAAATCCAAAATCCATTTGGCAAACGCGCGCGCTTCCCGGGTCAGTTTTCCTGCCAAATCCCCTTCGACTACTTCTGGCTCCTCCCCCTCATCTTCTTCTCTAGCGGCGACTTGCGCTGTCGGAGTTTGCGCGGGTTCAGTCGCAAGAGCAGGCGCTGCTGGCCCTTCTTTTTGAATAGGCGCCACCGGCTCTATTGGGGGTCCTGGAGCGGCTTCAAGGGCTGTCGTTGGTTCTGCTTTTTCAAGTGGCGGCTTTTGAAGTTTTTCTTCCGTAGGTTCATGTAAAATTTTTGGCGATGCCAAAACAGGCGCCGGGGTTTCAGGCGAAACTGAAACCTCTATCCCCTCCCTGTTTAAAAACCTGATGGCGAGTTGACGAATATCATAAATATATTTTCCTGGTAAGGGTTCGCGTTCCCGTTGATGTTTCACTGCTTTCACAGCCAGGCTCAGTTGGGCTTGATCGAAACCAAAATCTTTCAAACGTTTGATCTTCTGCTCATTGTCCCTGCCCTTAAAAAATATGCTGAGAATAAATCGCAGATCACCAAACGTGAATCCGCTTTTTTTCGACGCGATTTCCCTCAGCCTTTGAATTTCACGGTCATTAAAAATGCTTTCTTCGCCCGCAACGGGCTCTTCGGCGCCTTGCTGTTCCAAATCCTCTGTTACTTTTCTGGTCAAAATAGGCGCAATCGCTTTTGCAACCCTGATAAAAGGAGGGATTTTTCGAGCGGCTAAAAAAATCGAATTGGAAGATATGCCCGCAATGATGGTTTGAATTTCGCGGATATCCGGCTCAATTTCCGGGCGAGTATTCATCATCTCCAGAAAAACATCCCGAAGCCCTGGGAGTTCAAGATAACTATGGAAACCCATAGCAAAAGTTGCGGATAACACATTATTTTCTCCGTCTTTGATAATTTCTTCAGCAACCTTTAAATATTCCTCTCTCAAAAGAGGATCTCCGGCCGGGATCTTTTCTTCCCCCTGCTGAACCGGAGCTTGTGAAATCTGGAAGATCACTTGGGCGGCCTGAACTAACAAACCTAACTTGGAATCGTTTAACAACAGCTCGGCCGGCTCGCCTTTTTTTCGTTTCTTCTGGATTTCAGCTTGTAATTCACCGCGTAAATTTTTGATAGCGCCCGTCGTAATGCGTGAACCCTTTTCAGAAGACGGAATTTCAGACAGCCCTTTGAGTTGATCAATGAACCCGTCGATTGTTTTCCAGTCAACTTTCCCACCCACGACCAGAAACTTTTGCGCCTGGTCCAACAACGCCTGATTTCTCCTGATCTCAGCGGGATTCCTCACCTCAGCACGACGACTTTCCTCGGTCGTCGGCTGAGGAGTCCTTGACTTAACCGAAGTCGAGAGTAATTCAGAGCGCGCATCAACCCATTTTTGCACAGCCTGATAGGCCAAGGATAACGAAGACCCTTCTTGTCTTGCCATGAGTTGAGTTAAAAATGTCGCCGTTTCTCGAAGAGGCA
>MHFU01000135.1:0-14410 GCA_001804345.1 Omnitrophica bacterium RIFOXYB12_FULL_50_7 | reverse complement strand
AAATGGCAATGATTTTATCCTGCCCACGCAGTTCCGCCAGAACACCCCCCCCGACACCGGGTGTCTGATCCGCGACCCGAGATTTGACATCGGATGTCAAATTTCCGGTACTCCCTGCCTGGCCGGCAGGCAGGCGCCGCGATTCGGAGCGATTTCGAGGCTCTTCGCCGGCTCCTGAGGAAGAGGGAAGCTGATCGTTTATCGATTTAAACAAAGCAGCAGTCTCTTCGGGTTTGGAGGGTTTGCCTAATGCGCCTTGGATAACTCCCTCCGCCTTGAGAGTTATTGCTTCCGGGGATTGCTCTCCGTAACCGGTATGTAAAATGATCGTCACTTGGGGAGCGATCTCATGGATACGTCGAGCCGCTTCATCTCCTCTCATCCGCACCATTGTAAAATCCATTAAGACAAGATCGGCGACAGGCTCGCCTTTTCGGATCCACTCTTCAAACATTTCAACAGCTACATCGCCGTCACTCGCTGTGATCGGTTCCCAAGCGGGATTGATCTTTTGCAGTTTAGAGGGCATTGTTGCTCGCATAGATTTTTCATCATCCACAACGAGAACTTTGCTCCACCTCCAAACGGTCGGGCCTGCTTTCGGAGAACTCGCGTTCACCTTTTCTTCGGGAGCCACCGCAGGATGAACCATTAAACCTTTTTCTTTTACGCCGCTAAGGATCCTGTTTTCCGCGTCAGCAGTTACCGATTTCCCCAGCGGAAGAATAATGGTGAAAGTGGTCCCTTTCCCCGGTGTACTTTTTACGGTTATTTCTCCCCGATGTATCTCCGTAATAACCGTTCTCGAAACGGACAGGCCAAGTCCTGTTCCGCCTTTCTCCCTTCTTGTTGTAAAAAATGGTTCGAAAATTCTGGCCAGTGTCGCCTCATCCATCCCTACTCCTGTATCACTAATCTCAATAGCAATTCGATCCTCCCCAACATTCCGGGTTATAATTTGAATCGTTCCTCTCGAACCAGACACCGCGTTAGCGGATCCCCCCTCGGTGCGCCTCCCAATGGCCTGTTCCGCATTCATGATAAGATTCCAAAACACTTGAATGAGTTCCGCCTTATCACCGTAGATCTGACGCGCAGGACCGTCCTCTCTTCTTACAACCTCTATCCCTCTCAGTTTCAGCTGACTTTCTCTTATTTTCAAAACTTCGCTGATGACATCGGACACATTCATGAAAGCCTTCTCGCCTTCAGAGGGTCTTGAGAAATCAGTCAACCTCTTAACGATTTTTCTGATTCTCTCGGTTTCGCCTTCAACCCTCCCAAGATCTTCGAGAACTCTGGCCCTTTCTTGTTGAGAGAAATCTCCTCCCTGTAAACGCCTCTTCGCTAACTCGACATACCCCATGGCCCCTGCCAGAGGATTATTCACTTCATGGGCAATCCCTGCCGCCAATCCTCCCACGGCCGCCATTTTTGCGGATTGAACCAGCTGCACTTGAGCCGCTTTCAATTGCTCTTCCATCTGCTTGCGCCCAGTGATGTCTTTATCCACGCCGCGATATCCCTTGAGATGACCCTCTGTGTCCAGAATGGGCACCCCATTGGTAAGAAGACAGATTTTTTTGCCATCCTTCCTGATACTCCAATTCTCCAGATTTTTGATAGGCGCTTTGTTTGCCACAATTTCAGAGAATATCGCTGCGATTCTCTTGGCTTCATCCGGTGGCATGAAATCGAACGGCGTCTTCCCGATAATATCGTCCTGGGATCGCCCAAGCAGGTCCGAACCTTTGCTCGAGCTGTAGGTATAAACACCCTTCTCGTCCACCTCCCACACCCAATCAGATGTGCTGAACGTGACATCTCTGAACCGTTCCTCGCTCTCGCGCAACGCCTCCTCCGCCCGCTTGCGCTCGGTGATGTCCGTGGCAATGCCACACACCGCATACGGTTTGCCATCAGCAGCGAGGAGCGGAAACTTGACCGAGATGTAGTTGTGCAAGCCATCGTCTTGGGGGACGATCTCCTCTGCATGGATGGAACCGCCCCCCTCCAGGGCAAGCAAATCCTGCTGCCGGAATTTGTCTGCGTGCTCCCGCGGAAAAAGATCATAGTCCGACTTGCCAACAATGTTTTGCCGGGTCACATGGAACAATTCTTCGTAGCGCCGGTTGACCATAATGTAGCGGCCCTCCAAATCCTTGAGGAACACAACGACGCTGGAGTTGTCCAGAATGCTCTGGAACAGCTCTCTGCTCTCGCGCAACGCCTCCTCCGCCCGCTTGCGCTCGGTGATGTCGCGAAAAATACCTACGTTGCACTTTGCGCCGTTAAGAATGATTGTGCCCACTTTGACATCTGCAAAAAAAACCGTCCCGTCTTTACGTAGGCACGGAAGGTTATGCGACTCCTTTTTTTCACCGCGCGCATGGGCTTGGAACTCGGCTCGGACTTCTGGCAAGCTGTCTCTGGGGTGAATGTCCTCCAAGGATAATGCAGTTATTTCTTCAGCTGAATATCCTAACATCTGGCACATAGCATTATTCGCAAACATGATCGTTGCTGTTTGGCTGTTAGCGATAATTACACCATCAGGACTTGTATCAAAAATCGTCCGATATTTTTCCTCCGATTCCCGCAGAGCCTTTTCCACCTGCTTGCGCTCGGTGATGTCTCGCCAAAAACAAAAATGAACTTTTCTGCCCGTCAAGGTATCCGTCACATACCGCGCGGTAACATGGACATTCCTGAACTCCCCGGTTTTCGTTCTATGGACAGTCTCGAAGTCATCTTGTCCTTTTTCCAGGATCTGTTGAATATGGGCTCGCACTTCCTCCGGCTTTTCTGTGAAAGCCACATCTGGAATACCTAATCGTGAAAATTCCTCACGCGTATAACCTAATTGTTCGTGGGCCGTGCGATTGAATTCCAAAAACTTTCCGGACCCAGGATCAATGGCCAAAATACCGTCCGATGATTGGTCAAATAAAATGCGCCTTCTGGTCACCTCTTCTTCAAGGGCAGCTTTCGCTTTCTGATGCTCCGTAATCTGATTTTTCATTGGTCGAATTATCAAAGAATAAAACATAGAAAATCCTACTGCGGAAAGCAAAACGACATCGAACAGGGCCCTGCGCCACGGTGAAAGCGATTGGGGGATCAACATGATAAGCGCCTCGGTGGCCGCAAGGACACCCATGATCAAAAACAGACGCGCGACCGGCCCCATCGGCGAACGCAGCTCGCTCCGCATCCTGGACGCAACAGCATCGGAAGCCACCTTTCGTTTGGAACGAACAGCTTGAAGAATTTTGGTGACGAGAGCTTCTGTTTCGCTGGCGGGAAGTTGATCTAGGGCGGAATCGGGTTCTTTGACATACCAGGATTCGGTATAAGTCATCCGACCGTCCTTGGAAATTCCAAGCGTTCCGTGTTTGGAAAACGCAAAGCTTTCCCAACGGTCTTGATAAACCACTTGTCCCGGTGCGATGCTGGACAGTCGTTTTTTCTTAAACTCTATTTGCCCGCCTTCCGACTTTAATAATAGAGAGGACGGCAAATCTGCCTTGACGTAACCTATTTCTACGGGGTTCACCTTCTCCAGGACCTTATTTAAGATCTCCAGAGCCAAGGCACCCTTGACCACAACGTTATTTTGAGACGCCGAAGGCGAAATTTGCTCCTCGTTTCCCCTCACCTCAGCACGACGGCTTTCCTTAGAAGTCGGCTGAGCAGTACTTGAATACGAATTCAAGTGCACCTCAGCACGCGCGCCAATCCATTCTTGGACTGCCTGGTGGGCCAGGGGCAACGAAGATCCTTCTTGTCTGTCCATAAGTTGCGTCAAAAAAGTTTTTGCCTTTTGAAGAGGGACTTCTCTGGACAAAAAAACATTCTTATCCTCAAAATAGCTGGCGCCCCGCCAAAACTGGATCTCAACTCCTCCCCAAATCGGTTCCGATACGAGGCGAATTTGATATGCCTGATTTCTGGCTTTATAAATAGCAATGATTTCATCCCGGCTCCGGGTTTCGGAGCGATCATTAAAGGGAACAGTCACCCCACGAATCTCAGAGCGAGTGGCAGCGGCAATCAAATCCTGCAGGGTGGTAACATATTTCTGGGGATCTGTGCTGGCTTCCCGGAGAGTCGCCGCGGCAGACGGCGGGACGCCAAAGGCTCCTAATTCAAAGGCCAAGTGATCGGCGTTGGATGCCGGAAAACGAATTTCCCCAAAATAAATCTGAAGAGATCCTTCGGGTTTCATGCGGACCTGGATTTTGCTGGCCCGGTCACGAAGCACGATGTTGAGAATGGTTTCCAGCGATTTGCTGCCCCAACCCAGAAATCCTTTGGTTTTCAATGTCCTCAAATCCAGGATTTCTCCTTTGGAAGCGCGGGAAAGGGCCACCCCCTTCGGAAGAATGCGCAGCTGCGGAAAAATCTCAAAAGCCGTTGCCACATCCGCGCTTTCGCTATAAACGCCGAGTTTGGTCAGTCTTCTCGCCAGCTTTTCGGAGGGATAAACCGGCGCCACGATTGAAACATCCTTAAGCGTTACTACTTCTTTACCGCTGCTGTCGAAACCAAGGGCAACATGCGGTTTCTTTTCCTGCGTTAAAAATGACGGTTCCGCTTTCCTTACTTCCGCCCGCCCAGCGGCTTCGCCGTGTCCATGGTCTATGGTCCATGGTCCATGGTCTGCTTTTGGGTCCCTCACCTCGGAGCGGGCTTTCCCGGATGGAGTCTGTTTTCCCTTCGCTTCCCACTGGCGCAGGTTGATTGAATTAGATAGGGTGATCATTTTTTCGAGTTCGCGTTTTTGTTTCCATTTTGAATAGAGCCACCCGCAAACGAGCGCAACTGAGGAAAGGCTAATCATCATCGCGGACCAGACCGGGAAAGGGTGGGCTTCTGGTTTCAGGACCCATTGCTGTTGTCCTTTGTACAGTGGCCACGCAAAGATCAGAATATTTAAGGCAGCACCGAGCATGATCCACGGAATGATCTTTTCCAAAAGGGTCCTATTGTCCGGGAAAGAATTCTCCAACGGCTGTGCAGCTATTTTTGCGGGTTTGTTTGTCAGTAACGCCACGGCAGAAGCACCGGGCATCGGTTTTTTTTGCTGTACCTTGCCGGCAGGATCCACGGCTTGCAGCACGGCATGGATATCTGCCGTCTGCAACTCTTCCGTTGCATGTCCGGCAGAACTCGGAACCACCGTAACAGTAGTCCCTTTCCCAACCGGAACGGGAGCAGCGGTCATTGAAGGAGGCCTAGGAGATAGCTTCGGGCGTCCAGGTTCCAATATCGAAACCTTTTTTTCTTGTCCGGCCGGCGAAGATGGCGTCTCGATCTCTTTCAGGAGAACTGCTCTAAACAAGCTTGCCTGATTCGTTCCGACGTCTGATAATAAAACATCATTTAAAGCTTCTAGTGGAATGGCCGGAAATCTATATTTCGTTTTCCCCTGGCCTTGGTACCTCCCGGAAACATTATTTGCATCAAAGAATACGACTTTGGTTATTCTCAATTGTTCGTCGGAGGGAATCCCGAGTTCCCTGTGGTCGCGGCGTAGATTGTACAAAAGATCATAGAGTGTCCCGCCTTCAGAAAGCAGGTTCTGATACTCAGCCTGATACGGTTGCAAGTCCAACGGCACCTCTCCTTCTTCAACGTTCCCCCACACTTCTGAATAAAGCGACCCAGCGTCCTCCCGCACCTCCGCACGGCGACTTTCCTCGGTTGCCGGCCGAGGAGTCCTTGATTTAACCGAAGTCAAGGGCACCTCAGCGCGCCCTATTTTCGATCCACGATCCACAATCCACGATCCGCGTTCTGTTTTTTCCGTGGCTTTCGCCACTGATGCGTCGGCGGACAGGCGTGGCCCTTGGCCCTTGGCCCCTGAAAGTTCCCTCACTTCTTCCGCCGGCTCCACTCTTTCGATGGTTTTAAACAAAAATCGAAGGAGATTCAGCTCCGGAATTGCCTGGATCATCCGGATTAAAAATGCCGGATCCTGAAGACGTCTCGTAAAATCGTGAAAGGCATCACGATCGCTGTCCACAACGCGTTGGAGGCTTGCCAAGGCCCTCTGTATTTCAGCCTCGCTCGGCCTGGAGACCGCCGCTCGCGCCAGTGTGTCAAGGGCATTCGGAAGTGATGCGTACCGGAATAAAAAAGCAAACTCGTCCGTTTCCATAGCCTTGGCAATTTCAATCAAATTTGTGCCCGCCTCTTTTTTTCTTTCAGTGGAAACGTCATCGCGAACCCTATGATCAAAATCGGTCAGAGGGCGGCTACCAAACCGTTTGAGAATCGCCTCTTCGTACTCGGTTAACAAAACACCGTTTTTACCCGCCACCAACGCCTCGCCATGCTCCCGTACCGACCGAACAAAATGACCTTTATCCCCCACGACGCTTTTCAGCCATTTACTCGCGGCGGCTTGAAAATCTTCGGTCGTCCACTTTTGTAGACCCACCGCCTCTTTTTTGTAAGCCTCTTGGAATCCACTCATGATCCCTGCAAGATCTTGCAGGCGCATACCTCTTTCCTTAAGCTTGTTAAGGGGAAAATCCATTAAATCACCGAAAGTGCGGAGTCCCAGATTGTCAAAGATCGTCACGGCTCTTTTTTTGTGCTGGTCTCCATAAATTTTATTAAACGGAAAACGTTTAAGTGACACCGGCCGCAAGCGGTCGCGAATGACGGGATCGGACCCCATGGGTTCGACAAAAGTCAAAGGGGTACCCCTCTGTTCCATCCAGTCGTAGAGCTTCCAAAAACTCACCGGACCAAAGTAACGCGCCTTAGATAACTCCAGCCATCGGGAACGCACGTCACCGATCGTTAGAAAATGGATTCTTTCAAAAGCGTTCTCGATTCTGAGGGACAATTCTTCGCGGGGAATCGCATCCTCATCTTGAAGCTGGCGCGTTTCCGCACGTCCTTTGACAGTTGTATTTTTCGGCATTGGTGGCCGCATGTACTTATTAACTTCTCTCAGATCATGAAGAAGGGTTGCTCCCATGTTCCGGTATTGTTCCGGGATGGATTCCCGCCGTTTTTTCGGCCACCCCACGCTTTCTTTGCCGCGGATCCACCATCGAAAAAGACCCGAAAAATTCGCGGCGGTCCATACCGCTCCAATTAGCAGACCGGTTTTCCATTCAGACGGGACCTCCCTAATAAACGCTTCTAACGAAGCGGCTCCCAGCAAGATCGCCCCGGCTCCCGTCATGATTAATGAAGCCCCGGAAAACCCAAAAACCTCCGTGAGAAGCCGCTTCCGATCTGTCTTCAAGGTTTTTTCGATCGCGGCACGCAACGCTTCGATGCTGGCATCCCAATCTTCCGGAGAAGCAGCATCCAAACGCGTTAGCGCACTCTGGACCAAGGGTTCTTTTTGAACCGAACTCCAAAAAGTTTTGATCCTGGAATACTCCATCGCGGCCTGCTCAACAAACATATTCATCCTGTACGACGGCGCTTCCCTTACTTCCGAGCGGGACAGGAATTGATCTGTTTGCGCCCTCAGTAAGTCCCATTTTTCTTTGAGAAGGGGTCCCATGTTTTTGTAGACAGGCGAAAGCCGCCCGTTATCAATATTCTTTCCTTCTTTAAGATCCTGCTCGATGGTGGGGTCTAACCCTTCTCGCCCGTTACTTCGTTTAAACAGTTCCATCTCTGCAACCATGATCGCCGAATAAGCTTCATATCCGAACTTTGCGCGTCCTGTTTCCAAAAGGGCTGCAAATCCATTATCCACCAAGGACCTCTGCAGGTAGTAAGCTAGGTATTGGCTAGCTTCCCCTTTAAATTTAAACAAGAACTGCCCTAAAGTGGACTCAAGAACAATTTGTTTAACTTCTTCATTTCCTTTGATGAGCGGGTTCAAAATCCGGGGATCCATCAATCCCATTTTCTCAAGGTTATAAGCAGCCTCGGCTTCTTTCATGGCTTCTGCGGTCTCGCTTACGATGATATTGGCAGCATGACGGTAAAACGCATTCTTGCCTTTTATAAGAACCCCCGCAGAATCTCCATTTTGTTCTTTTGTTTCTGTTCCTACGGCGGAAAATACCTTGTTGACCTCCGCACTGGTCTGGCCGATCTCTTGGGCATTGGCTTCCACGAAGATGACTCCATAAGCTTCCCGGACAAGATTCGAAATGAAGAGATAAACAAACAAATCACCTGAACCGATCTTTTGAAAAAACCGGATCTTGTCTGCAACGGCTTGAGGATCTATCGTCACTTGCGCGGTTCCGTCATCCTTCAGAAATTTGGCTAATGCCATAATCCCTTTAACTGTGTTGTCTATTTCCTGACCCTGATCCAATCGTTTCAAGTACAAATCAAGCATTGCCTGATCAGGATATTTTTTAGCTTTCAGCCATTCGACCGCAAGACGGATCGATTTTTTGCTGGCTTCAAGCGTGGAACTTGCGTCCATATGGGATAAAAGCTCTTGCGCAGTCCACTGGGCCAGATCCTTTTCCGAGGGCAGTGTTCGCTGTTGAGAATACAATCGGCCAGGAACTTCACCTGCGACAGACGCATGAAGCACCGCGAACTGTCCCAAACCGATTCCCATGACTCCCAATGCTGCTGCGCCCAAAAAGCGACGCCGCGGCATTCCCGTTGTGGGATATGCTTCTTTTCCTTCCGTTGCCACCGGTCGCGATTCTGAACGCTGGATTCCCGATTCCTCGGGAATGACAATGCCCCTGCCAAAAGCCTCGGCTAATTTGTCTTCGAACTGTTGAGTGAGCAGCTCGCGCTGTTCGGAGCGGACGCGGGCGATGGTTTGGCGGCCGGTGTCTTTCATTCGCGCTAATCGTGCGGCCAAAAAGGGATCGTCGGCGCCCATGATCTTGCGAGCGTCTATATCCTTATAGGTAATACCAAGAGCGAGGAGGGCGGCGATATGATTTCGCGCAACGCGCAACGCGCAACGCGCAACGTTGTCTATTTTTGTTTTGCGTTGACCGTTGTCCGTTGACCGTTGCGCTGTCTGTTGCCCCAGCAATGCGCTGATGTAATTCCTCCGCGAATCCGCCGGCACTTCCGAAATGTTCGGTGTAATCCCGATATAAGAACTTCCTGAAGCAAGGATCTTTTCCTTGAACCCTTCTGTGTGGAAACCCCCGGTAATAAGGACCGCTCTTGTTTGTTTACTCTCCTGCATCCGGCGGAACGCGTTCTTCATCATAAAATCTTCGCGCGTGATCGCCTTTTCATAAAAGCAGACCGCTTTCTCGAAGAGTGAAATGACAGGCGCTAATCGGGAGGATCGAAGCTCGAGGCCGGAGGCCATTTTCTCCGGAGTGATCGCTTGCGTTCGAAGCTCCAGAAATTCTTTGCGGCTGAGTTCGAGCTTGAAAAGTTTTTTAAGAAGACGATAGTTTCGCAGGATCCCGACCAGTTTTTGTTCCGGCCCGGTCTTGACATGCGCGGCAAGGATCTTTTGGGATAATGTGGCTATCTCCTGCTGGAGAGTCTCGCTCTGGATTTCGCTCATCAGGATTATCTGCTGAATATAAAGACGGAGGTTGGGGTAAGAATTGAATGAGAAATCGGCAGGGAGCTGGTCTAGCAGTTTCTCGAAGACAAATCTTGTTTTATAAACAGGCAAGTTGCCTCTCTTGGCGGAATCAAATATTTCTTTTACATCCTGCGCAACGGTCAACGCGCAACGGTCAACGCCATCGTTGCGCGTTGTGCGTTGCGCGTTGAGCTGAACTTTGATGTCTCCCAGAAATTGCTTCTTTTCCTTCTCAACTTTTGCCGCATCAATCTTGCTCCCAATTTCTTTCAACCGAAAATAGCGGACCAGGACGGGCCAATCCTGCTGTTCGCGAACATTTTCCAGATCAAGCTTGAGATCCCGCGCCACCGCCGTTTTCAAGAAGGCCATCCAATCCTGGAGCGGCAGGTGCTCCTCCTCAAAATCAACTTCACGTCCCAGAAATTCTCTCAAGGGTTTGTTCAGCGTCCGGTCGGCGGATTTCTGCCACTGACGGTAGAAGGCATCAAGAAAGCTTCCCGTGAGTTGGCGGCCTTCATAAACGCTCCGGTAGGCCTCGCGATCGTTGCGATACGCCTCCGCGTCTTCGATGCCAAACCCTTCGACGCGGAGCAAGGGACTCGGGACTCGCTCCTCGGGACTCGTTTGGGTCCCTCGTTTTGTTTTTAGCTTTTCCGAGTCCCTAGTCCCGAGCGACGAGTCCCGGTTTTTCTGATCATCGTTGATCAGAAAAACCTCCGCCCCCGTCAACTCCCCCGCTTTCATCAAGCTGTCTGTGATCGCTTGATTGAGCTCCTGGTCTTCGGGGAAAAAATTGAAAAGTTCGGGATAGAGTCTGTTGCCGGCGCCTTCTAGAAGAACAAGGTTCACGCCGTAATTTTTGGCAAGGTGTTCAAGAATATTTTTAATGTTGGTCTGCGCGTCATAATTCGTGTGCGCTTCCTGGATATGGATTAAAACCTGACCTTCGTATGTCGTAGGTCGTAGGTCGCTTAACGGAGAGGCGGGAATAACGTCGGTGACTTTGCCGAATTCAGCAGGAATTGTGAAATTTAAGATTTGAGATCCTCGACTGAGCACCTCGGTCGAGGCGTGGGCGATGGGGGCAGAAGTAAGCGTGTTAGTCACGAAAAAAGTGACAACCATAACGCTCGAAAAAAATCTCTGTAACCGCTTGAGACAATTCATGAAATGAAGGTCTGCCCTTTCGGAATTTTCAAATGGTCCCAAGACACTCCCATCGGAACGAAGTGGAGATTGGGGCTGTCAAAACTACTACCGCGTTCGATAAATGCGTACCAGAATTCCCCCTCTTTCGTAAAAAAGGGCAGGGGCCTGCCGGCAGGCAGGGAGATTTCTTAAATCCCCATCGATCTCCCTTTACGAAAGGGGGAAGAAAATATGGAAAATCCGGTACGAACTTGTAACCGTTCAGCCTCCATCTCTCCACCCTGTACACACCGGGTGTGGCGTGCCACACCCGGTGTGTACAGGGTCGGGTGCTTGAACGGTTACACGAACTTAACGAACAGCGCACTATCATCATGGAAAAGAAATTAAAATTTTGACGGAAGATTTGAAAGGAAGATAGCACAGTTTTCTTAAATTTCAAGGCCTTGAAAAAGGATTTATCAAGGCGTGTTTAATGTCTTTTAAAGGAGCATCCCATTCTAGGCAATCGCTATGAATTGCTAGAAGATGTCTATGGAAAAGTAAGTCAAGGACAAAACTTCCCCCTCGGCAATTTTGTAACCGTTCAGATGCTCCGTGAATTCTCCGGTGAGACCCGGTTTGAGATCGGGAGTCAAATCCGCCGGGCAATCTGAACGGTTACATAAAAAGCTCAGCCTTGAAGAAAAAGAATGGATTTCTGTTTTGAAAGTTTTAGAAATTTTTTTGCCTAACCTACCCAAGATCACCTCGTAGGTGCACCTACGAGGTGATCTTGGGTCGACTTGTTGTCGCGAGCGTTGCTTTTAAGTAGGTTCTGGGCTATATATGTAAGTACGATCCACTTCAGAACCTGGCTTCGAAACCGAACTCCGGAGCGGGCATTTCAACGCCTTGGACAAACAGAGAATGAAAGAAATGCTGAAACAAAAATTCTGCACTGTTTTTCTTTTCTTGATCATTACGCTCATCGCCGCCCCTGTTGTTTTGAGTTCCGAAACGCCTGAGACTGGCACCGATGTTTCCCTTTCCTTATCGAATCTCGCGGTCCCCGAGGAGATCGGAAAAGTCCAGGAGCGCTTCACTGGCAATACTGCGAGAACGGTCATTCAGATCCAGGACGTTCATGCGCAGGCCACAGCCCAACAGAACATCGCGGCTATTCTGGAACGACTTTGTACAGTATTCGGCATTGAAAAGGCCGCGCTCGAGGGCGCTTGGGTATCCACCTCTCTTCCCAAAAGCCACGCCATCCCAACCTCGCGTGAAAAACAGCTTCTCGCCGGAACCCTGCTTGAGGATGACCGCATCTCAGGTCCGGCCTACGCTGCGATCATGTCGCCGGAACCGATCACGCTTGTCGGGATTGAAGACGAAACCTCCTATGAAAAAAACAGAGCTCTTTTCCTGGATCATCTCGGAAAAGCAAAAGAGATCGATGGAAAACTACAAACTTATGGAGCTTCTCTGCAAGAGTCGCTAAAATCCACCTGGGGACCGGAGCTTTTGTCCTTTGGGGACGCCTTTGGAAAATTCCGGGAAACTTCCGACCTCGGGAAATTCTTTCCGATCCTTTTAAAAACGGCTGCCGCCCAAGGCGCTGCGTCTTCGGACCTGGCTCAGATCACCTTGGTGCGAGACATCATGGCCCTTGAAAAAAGTTTCGAGAAGGAACGCCTCGAAAAAGAGATCAAGCAGGTCATAAAAAAATACAAGAACAGGCCTTGGACGCTCGAAGAACTGATCCGCGGCGGCAAGATCCCCTCCGAAGAGCTCGGCCTTTATCCCGAGATCAAGAAACTGACACTCCTCTACAAAATGCGCGATCAAATCTCTTTGCAAGACCTGACGTCTCAGATCGAGACTTTGACCGGCCGTATCCTTGGGAAACTTGTCCGCACTCCTGAGGAAAACGCCCTATGGAAGAAAAATGAGCGGTTCTACCTCGCGCGACGAATTCTTTTGCTTCAAGCAACGCCTGCAGACATCAAAACCTACGAAAGTGAAAAGCTCGTTCTTCAGTCAGAACTCGCCAACGCCGGTCTTTCGGAAGCGCTTTCTTTATCGCTCGATTTTTATGAGTTAGTTAAAAAACGCGACGAGATCTTTTTTGACAGGCTCGTGAATGACCCTTCCCTGGCCGGCAATGTCGCGATCGTGACAGGCGGCTTCCACACGGACGGACTTTCCCAACGCTTTCGCGACGCGGGCATTTCCTATATCACGATTACGCCGGAATTCGGCGGTACCCCTATGAATGAAAAGATTTATAACGAAAGAATGAAAGAAAATCCAAACGCGGGGAACGGGAAACGCAATCGTTCAACGTTCCCCGTTCCCCGTTCCCCGTTCCCCGCGTCGGCGTCGGCCGACGGGCAAACACTCTCCGAACTTCGGAATGCTATCGCCTGGATCGACGAACGCTTCTCTGAGGCCCTCCAGGTTCTTTTCCAAACCAAAGATGTCCGGAAAGCATCCAAGGTCTTTGAGGGCCAAACCGTTAGTGTCTCAAAAGCTGAAAAAATCACCCGGCTTGTCGCGGAAAAACGCCTCCGGAGATCCGGCGGTCCGGGCATTGTGGACATTTCGGCGTTTAGAGAATCGGAATTCATGACTCTCACACGGTCTGAGCAACGTGAGACCGTCCAACAATTGATGGAACAGGCCCACCGTGCTGAACAGAAAGCGATGCTGGTCTCTTCGATCAGCGTTCTTCAGGGAATGCTTTCTGACCCCCGATCCGAAACGCGCGTCAAAGAAATCCTCGCTCGCGGGGATGTGCTCGCCTTGGTTCAGGATGTACCGCTTGAAGAAGTGCCGGAGATACTGCTTGTGCCTCGCGGGATTGAACGATTTGAGGTGCAAAATATTAATCAATTACTCAGTGAAACTCCGAAATTTCAGCAGATCGCAAGGAAATGGCCTTTTGCAATTATGAAAGAGGGGTATCAGAGCGATAGGTATGTGGTGCTCACGGAACAACCTGTTTCTTTGATTCTCTATCGCATCATTGCCTTAAATCCAAATCTTTATCAGGCCGCAAAAAATCCGGAATTCCTGAAGCTGCTTCAGGATCTTGTAACTGAAGCGCTGGCGCAGGAAGCCTCCCGGAAAGCTGCTTAATCACTCTGGAAATCAACACCCTGTGTTAAGCTACGTGGGCACGAAGTCAAACACCGGGTGTTGAAAAGGGTAAAAACTTACCGTTTCTATGCTAACTCTTTCGAATTCGCCAGCATCACGTCGAAAAGCGACGCAATAGCACGCGTAAATGTAACCGTTCAGGTACCGTCAATCTCAATTCGCCAGAACAGACTCACGGGGGAGAAACAGGACAGAATTCTGGTTACGGCAACGATGCCCGTTTCGTCTTACGGCCACGGTCACGTCACCATAACCTTAGCCGATACGGGTTTCGTGACCGTTGCCGTTATTAGAACCTGATAACCTTTTAGATCACCCGGATTTGACACCCGGTCTCGACCGACTCCCGGTCTCAAGCCGGGTCTCAACGGAGAATCCACGGAGCATCTGAACGGTTACCGATCTTTCTCGCGTCAAACGTCTTCGTGTTCTTCGTGCCCCATTTTCAAATTTTTGCCTACCAAAAAAATACATAGCAAAAACTAGTATTTATAACATAAAATGCATTTTTTATAGTTAATATAGAATTTTAAGCATTTAATTGCTTCTTTATTAAAAACATAGCTTAACTAGTCTAATATGCGATCATAAACATTCAGCTTT
>MHFU01000134.1:933-5080 GCA_001804345.1 Omnitrophica bacterium RIFOXYB12_FULL_50_7 | reverse complement strand
CGAAGTCGCTTTCCCATCAAGACCAAAGGTGAGTTTGGCGTTCGGGGCGCCGGAGCCACTGTCGCTAACAAAAACCGATTTGATCGCGCCGCCGGCATCCTTCAGGACATCACTCACCCACCCCGCGCCTTTCCCGATCGCGTTCTTGATCTGCGTGAAAATTCCGGGCCTGTTCGTCGGTGGAGCGCGCGCGTCCACGGCCTCGCGACCGAATTTTGTAAAATCCTGTTCATCCCCCGTAGCAACATACTCCGCCGCCTCGACAAAAGATTCCAGCGCTGCATTCGCAACCATAATCCATACACTATTCCATTTGTGCTCCTCGCCGTAACGCGAGATCTTGTCCTGCGCGATCGAGACCCCGACCGTCTTCAGCGTCTGCGTTAAAAACGACGTTGCGGATTGAAGAGAGCCCCCGTCACCAGTTTTGGGGCCGGCCTGCCCGCCCAGAGCATTGTGGCGGGGTTTTAGAATGGATTGTAAGACAAACGAAGCGGAAGGATTCGCGACAAGAACCGGTGGATAAATCGTAGAAACAGGAAGTGCGGCAAAAGAAAGGGACTGGCCGGAAAGAAAAACGACACAGAGGAGAACCACTGGCGGCTTGTGACGTTTCATAATCAAGTCATGTGTCCCCGGAATTCCCGGAATTAAAAAGCCGTAGAGAGCACTTGGTACATAGCACATGGCATCCGTATGGCACTCCAAGATCTTCGCCAAGTACTAAATACTATGTCCCCTGTACCAGGTACTGGATTATTATTTCCTTCGAATAAGCCCGATGATGAGGATGGCAAGACCAACGAAAACGGAAAGGCGGGAGAATTCGCGGAGAAGACCTCCAACACCAGCCTTCATGAACACCGTGTTAAGCAATCCCCCGAGAATAATTACGATCAAACCTTTTTGCCAAAGCTTCATGTTGCTATTTTAACCCCTCCCCGCCGGACGGCGTCCGGTTATCTTCTCGACATCGTTAAAATCACTTTGCGGAATGCAAAGCAACATAAATAAGCGCCAAAGCTAGAGCGATTCCGATGCAGTTCCGGGCAAAGGTTTTATTTTTCTTATAAAAAAGAGCGCCAATGATCAAGCCCGCCAGAGGGAAAATAGAGAGGATGTAAAAAAGCCATGCATTTTTGATTTTGCTTTGATTAGAATTTTCCATATAGTCCTTTCCTTTCAATAAAAAGTAAAATTACAGGACGCCGTCCAGTTATGTTACATGTTTGACCACTTCAAACTCCATTGCATCCTGCCGAACGACATGATCCCAGTCAACTGCAACGGAACGACTATTACAAAAAGGACAAACCCACGGCGTAATGACGCGAAACTCGCCTCCGCAAGCGCACGGCATGCATGTTTTTTCAAACGAGCGAATAAATTCGTTGGCATGAGAGTTCAATCCGTTTTTAAAAAAATCACCGTAAATAGTCTTAAACTTATTTATAGCGATATTAAAGATTTGATCTTTCCCCCCTGTCCATGCGACTTTGCGGCAACCACTGCATTGCATCGGCCAATCACCTTCATCAAAAATACTCAGAGTATAAATCTCATATACCCAGTGACAGTCTTGACAAATCGCTTGTATCACATCAGCCTTAACACGCCCCATTACCTTTCCCCCCACCGACCTCTTCGTAGCCGAACTTCCTTGACATATCGCCCCTGACCCAAAGCCCAAGTTCGATCAGCTAAATTAACGCCGCCTTGCCGGCGTACGCTTGAAAACACTTCGATTTTCCCGCCATCAGCAAGCCGTATTCTACCTTCAAAGATTATCGGCTCGTCAAAATGATGTGCTTTATATTCAGCATAAGCTGTTTTCTTGTCAAGCGAATACCATCTAGCAGGCCCACCTCGCGCCATTGTAAACGGTTCCGATATTTCAAATGACTTTTCCGCCCTAACTTTTATGGCATCCTCCAACGAAACAGCACGATACGCTTTAATATCCATCCCGTTATCGATTTTATATTTTGCCCAGGCAAGTCCCCTTTCCTTACCCGAAGCAAACTGTCCCTTGGTTGCCGTTTGAAATTCATTCCAGGTTGTCGGCAGTTTCCCCCCACGCACTGTCGGCAGTTTTGCTCGAGGCTGCGCCTTAATGCCTGCTAATAGTCCTATCAAACTTACAGTTTTTGTCGCGCCCATCAGAAATCCACGAGTGCGATCCGCAGTGCTTAGACTTGCATCAAAACCTTGACGAAAATCATCGATTGGCAAAAGCTGCCAGGTGTTGTTGGCAATTCCTATTTTCACACTCTCTAGACTGGGCCCGTTTTCCATCCAAGAATTATAGATAGCGTCTTGATAACCAAAGGTAAGCGCATTGGTGATAGATGTCAAACCCGCCCATGAAGCTTGCTTATAGTATTCTGCGTCAGAGATACCGGGGTTCTCGGCAAGAATTTTCTCGACTTTGCCCAATGTCCCCAACGAAAAAACATCCCAAAGATCGTGCCCTATTTCTTTCAGCGTTGGCCCTAATCCTTCATAAAAATAGTCTTCATAGGTTTTCGTTATTACAGGCAGATTCCCGATTGTTTTGATGTCAAGGGCAGCGCCAGTTTTGGGGTCATATTCGAGGTATTTCCGTTCGCCGGTTTCGGAAGTAAAGGCAGAGACGCCGTCTACAATCGCTTCGAGACCGTAGGCAATACCGGCTTTTCCTAATTCGTCCTGCTGTTGATACGAAGTTGCTTTCCCGTCAAGACCAAATGTGAGTTGGGCGTTCGGGGCGCCGGAGCCACTGTCGCTCACAAAAACCGATTTGATCGCGCCGCCGGCATCCTTCAGGACATCACTCACCCACCCCGCGCCTTTCCCGATCGCGTTCTTGATCTGCGTAAAAATGCCGGGCCTGTTCGTCGGTGGAGCGCGCGCGTCCGCGGCCTCGCGACCGAATTTGAGGAAATCCTGTTCATCCCCCGTAGCAACATACTCCGCCGCCTCGACAAAAGATTCTAGCGCCGCATTCGCAACCATAATCCATACACTATTCCATTTGTGCTCCTCACCGTAACGCGAGATCTTGTCCTGAGCAATCGAGACCCCGACCGACTTCACGACGTCCTTCAAAAGCGAGGCGGCGGTATTAAAAAAACTTCCGGCACTACTAAAAGCTTGCTGGAAAAAACTTTCCCCCATAGAAAAAATATCCGTCAGCGGCTTGGTCAAATTCGTCACCATCTCCACCGGATTAAATTTGGCCACGAGCTGCTTGAATCCATTTTTAAGAGCGTCTTTAACGAAATCAAAGCCATTGGTCTTCGCGAAAATTTTGCCGGCTTCTTTGGCCAGGTATTTTCCGACCTGGGTGAGGGCGTTTCCTATAAAGTTGAATCCGGCCTGGATCCCGGACGAAATAACCGACCCCACCCCCGACCCAAACGCCCCCACAAGACCCCCGATGGCATTACCAAGCAGCTGACCTGCGGCGCTGACAATCGCACCCAGGACCTGGAACATGGCCCCCAGGACCCACATCAACGCCCCCAAAAGATAAGGAGCAATGATCGCCACTACCACCTGAATAACGATCTGGAGCGCGATCTGCCCCCAGTATTTAAAGAGACCTTTGAAATCCCCCTGGCCAATATAATCACAGGTATTGGCAAAGAAACTCACGGGAGAAAGCACAATGCTCGCGATGGCATTGCCGATCGTTTTGCCGAAAACCACGGTCAAGGCCTTGGTCACAACCTGAATAACTTTTTTGAGAACGTTCGCGACGGCCTGAAAAACCGCCTTGAAGAAACTGAAGATCTTCTTGAAGAGTTTCGAGAACCAGCCCGCACCCTTGATCTTGAGAAGGTCGCTGGTCCTCAGGACTTTTGAATCCGCCACCTTCAGAACCTCGGTCCCGACCGCAAAGAAACGGAGCGTCGTGTCCTGAGTTTGGGTCTCCACTCCAAGAATTTGCGCCTGGGTTTTTGAGAAAAAGGCATGGCCCGAGTAAGCAGCCCTGAAATCGGTCCTGCTCAAGGTCTTGATTTCGCCATTTTCCTCAAACCGCACGGACTCGGCTTCAAACTGGATCACTTTGACAAAACGGTCTTCGCCAAGAAGGACCCAGAAAGATCCGCGACTGAGCTGGTTCCAGATCGTTTCCATTTCATCAAAAGAAACTGCGGGCGCC
>MHFU01000134.1:0-845 GCA_001804345.1 Omnitrophica bacterium RIFOXYB12_FULL_50_7 | reverse complement strand
TCTCAAAAAACGTCACCGACGTAGCCGTAATGCGCGTCACCACCACAAAGTGCCGGTCTTCGATATTGACCAGCACAGGAACGCCGGACGCAACCAGCCGGCAAAGGTCCGACCAATCCAGGCGAAAGCCCTGAAGCATCAAACCGTAAATTTCCGCTATGGTCTTCAGGGTATACGCGGAAAACTGGAGGTTCCCGATAAATTCCGGGCTGATAACCCCAGTCAAAATGTCTGTGAAAAGGAGCTGGATCGTCAGATCGCGAATCGTGGGCGTGTTGTCCGAGAGCTTCATGTTGAGCATTTTAAAGATCGCAGAAACCGCGGACTGACCAAAATGGATGTCTTCTACGATCAGTTCTTCGAGCCGGGCTTTGACTTTTTCAAGGTCCGCCTGCTTCAGATCGGCGATGGCAAACTGCGAATCCACTTTGAGGAGTTTGAGGATGGCTTCAAACCGGCTGCCAAGGGAGCCTGTCGCGAACCCGTAATAGACCTGGAGCGCCTGGAAAACCTCGTTAATGATGACGTGAATTTCTTCGGTGCGTCTTTCGTGCTCGCTTTTCCCGGAGGCATCTTTGTTATAGTCATTTTCAAGGTAGGTCTCAAACGCGGACTGAGAATTAAGCGTGCGGAATTTTTCAACCGCTTGTTTGAGCTCACTCGTCCCTTGCGCCCCGGCTTGTTCCTCAGGATCACGGCCAAGGAATTGCCGGAAGATCTTTTGCGCGAGCGTGGTCAGGTATTTGTCTTCGAGTTTTACATTTTCAGCCTTGGTCGCTTCTCTTTCACTCGTCATCTCCTGGTTACGCAGGAGGATTGCCGCAATCTCGGAACTCGTGATGCCA
>MHFU01000133.1:4637-7185 GCA_001804345.1 Omnitrophica bacterium RIFOXYB12_FULL_50_7 | reverse complement strand
TCGTCGGCTCCTGTCCCAACACCTATCAATTTTCAACGGAGTTGAAATTGGGGCTGTCCAAACTACCATTTTGGAAAAGAAATGAAAAGTTTGGGCTGCGGTCGCCGACCGCCTGCGTTCTCGCGCTTCGACCCGTCTTCGGCGGGACCAAGCTCGAAGCGCTCCGAGAGCTGGCTCTGGCGAAGTCTTCCGGTCGAGCGAAGCCGAGCGCGCGAGTGAATCCTGCCACGCTGGGGCAGGGCGAACGATCGTGAGGCACACGGATTCTTTCTCCGGCATGCTCGAAACTATGGTGGTACACCCCGAATCAATATGAAGGTTTACAGCTCCAGACCTCAAGGTTTACAATCCATCTCTTGCTGATGTGGTTTTCAGAGAACAGCATCTTAGTAGTGGGCTTTTGGAAAAAGGATATGCAACCAAGGTGAGGGAATAGAATTAAGTGATGTGTCCCCGGAACTTGAACACCTTTTAATAACCAGGAGAAACGACCATGCAAAAAGCAGCGTTGAATGTTTCGGGGATTGTTTTTCTTGGGGTGGCTGTGCTTCACATGGTTCGGTTGGGGTTGAAGATTCCCGTAACCTTTGGGCAAACGTCGATTCCTCTTATGGCAAGTGCCGTTGGCGCTGTGGTTGCCTTATTGTTGGCTCTCTGGATGTTCGTTGTGGCAAGAAAGTCAGCGAAGACAGAAACCGTTCGATAAGCCTATGAAAAAAGAAGATCTTTGTAAAATCCTTCGGGGTCGAAGAGCTCAAATGGTTGTTACCATGGCGGTAGTGATCGCCTGGGGCCTGGTGAGCAAACGTTATTCCGGGCCGGGAAGGTTCTGGGTCAATAATTCGTTCGCCGGTGTTTTTTACGAAATCTTTTGGTGCTTGTTCTTTTCTTTTTGGCTACCCAAGGCGAGACCTTGGGTCATTGCTTTATGGGTGCTTGGCGTTACCTGTGGCCTCGAGGTTTCTCAATTGTGGCATCCGGCTTTTTTAAGACCAGTTCGGGCCAACTTTTGGGGAGCCGCGTTGATCGGAACGACGTTTGTTGGGTCGGACTTTTTTTACTATGTCGTCGGTTGCGGGATCGGATTATTATGGTCAACGCTTTTTAAAAAATCTGAGAACGATTCATCAGGGAAGGCGAAATGAAACCTTACATTGTTGCGATTACCGGCGCTAGTGGAGTTGTCTATGGGATTCGTCTCGTGGAGGTGCTGGCCGAGCAGAAGATCCCCGTGGAACTTGTGATCTCGGACACGGCGAAGATTGTAATGAAGGAGGAAGGGAATTATCCCGGTTTTGAGGGACTGTCCCTCTTGGTTGATAAAGGGGACAGGCACCCCCTGAAGAATGCACAGGGTGAGCCAGTCCCTGCGAAAAAGGTGCCTGTCCCCCTTGTTCACGTTCACGATTTCAATGACTTCACAGCGCCGATCGCGAGCGGGTCGTACCCAGTGGAAGGCATGGTCGTAATCCCGTGCAGTATGGGGACGCTTGGAGCGATCGCCTCAGGCCTCTCCCAAAATCTCATCCATCGGGCCGCGGATTGCACGATCAAGGAAGGGCGGAAGCTGATTCTTGTGCCGCGTGAGACGCCGCTTTCGGCCATTCATCTTGAAAATATGCTGAAGCTTTCGCGGCTCGGTGTTCGCATTGTGCCGGCCATGCCCGCATTCTACTCTGGCCAGCAAAGCGTTCAGGAACTCGTCGATTTTCTAGTGGGGAAAGTGCTCGACCAGATGGGGATTCCGCACGCCCTTTTTCCGCGGTGGGTGGGTAAAATAGACCACGGACCACAGACCACAGACTACAGTCATAAGCATATTTGAAGGATTTTATGAATACTCAGGTGAAACTTCGCATCGGAAAGATCCGTTACCTCAACTGTCTTCCGTTTTACTTCGGCCTCGTGGAAATGCTCCGGGTGAGGGGGTTGGAATCGGAGATTAGTTTTTTTGAATCGTACCCCGCTGAGATCAACCAGGCTATGGAGAGAGGAGAGATCGACGCGGCGCCGGTGTCCTCCCTGGAATATCTTCAGCATCAGGATGATTATCTCCTCCTGCCGGACCTTGCGATCGGGACGCGGCTTTTCGCGAGAAGCGTGTTGCTTCTTTCCAAAAAAAAGATTGAGCAACTGAGTGGCGCGGTGATCGCTCTTTCCAGGGAAAGCCTGAGCTCTGCTGCTCTCGTGCGTATTCTTTTGAAGCAGAAATATAACCACCGCAACACATTCGAACTGACGAATCAGGATCCCGAAGCCATGCTTCAAAAATATCCGGCCGCGCTCGTGATCGGAGACCAGGCTCTTTTCTGCCAGCCCAGGGAATTGATTTATAAATATGATCTCGGTGAACTGTGGCAGTCCTGGACGGGGAAGCCATTCGTGTTCGCGCTGTGGGCTGTGCGCAGGTCTTTCGCAGCTAGGTATCCGGAACCGCTCAAAGATTTTTCCGAAGTTTTGAGGGAGAATCTTCTGAAGAATCTGGCGGATCCGGAAGGCCTTCTCAAACATGCGCTCGGTATCGCACCGTCGGACAAGCGGTTCTGCC
>MHFU01000133.1:0-4603 GCA_001804345.1 Omnitrophica bacterium RIFOXYB12_FULL_50_7 | reverse complement strand
CGCTTCAATTCTTTGAATAAATAAGGATAGGGGACTGGCTCTGTTTTCCTTACGAAGGGGACAGGCACCATTTTGTGAAATCAAAAATGGAGCCTGTCCCCCGGAAAGCGTAGCGCACACTTAAGTGTGCGCTACGTTGTTATGAGGGATGGACATGGAACAAATCTTAGAAAAACGTCTGAAGGGCGGACGGTTGACACTCGAAGACGGGGTGGCGCTCTACGCCTGCGATCTTTTGAGTCTGGGGCAAGCGGCTCAAAAACTGACGCCGCGACTTTTGCCCAATGCCGTGACGTTCGTGGTGGATCGCAATATCAGCTACACCAATGTCTGCACCATCGGTTGTGACTTTTGCGCGTTCCACTGTTCGCCCGGAGCTCCTGAAGCGTACATTCTTTCACAGGAAGAAATTCTTGGAAAAGTTCAAGAGCTTGTCGATTCAGGAGGGACGCAGGTCTTGATCCAGGGCGGAATTCATCCGGATCTCGAGCTCGATTATTATCTGGAGATGGTTCGTGCGATTCACAAGAAATTTCCGCAAGTAGCCATTCATTCCTTTTCGACGATCGAGATGGACGTTTTGTCGCAAAAGTCCGGGATCGCTTTGCCGGAACTTTTCAGGATGTTCAAAGAAGCGGGACTCAATTCTCTTCCGGGGGGCGGGGCGGAGATCCTTGTGGAACGCGTTCGCCAACAAATCAGTCCTAAAAAGATATCCTCCGACCGTTGGCTTGAGGTGATGAGGACGGCGCATGAGGCGGGTCTTAAGACCACCGCGACCATGGTTTTTGGACTGCGAAAACGGGAACCACAAGTTTCCGCGAGCGTGCCGGGAGCATTGGGCGACGGCCTGCGAAGTAGGGAACAGGCAAGCACTCAATGCCTGTCCCCTAATACTGTGGAGACGAAGGAAGAACGGATCATTCATTTGATCAAGCTGCGGGAACTGCAGGACAGGACGCATGGTTTCCGGGCATTCATTCCCTGGAGTTTTGTGCCATTTGAAAAAGGGGTCAGTCACCATTTCCCTAAAATGGTGACTGACCCCTTTATTTCAGGCGGGGACGATTATCTCAAGACTGTGGCCATTTCACGATTGATGCTGGACAACTTCGAACACATTCAAAGCGGCTGGCTCACCGAAGGGTTGAAGCTCGGGCAGATCGCGCTCGCGTTTGGTTGCGATGATATGGGCGGCACTTTGATCGAGGACAAGGTCCTGGAGCCCACGGGCATCAGGGTTCATACGCGACGTGAGGATCTGATTCGTCTTATCCAGGATGCCGGTTTTATTCCCGTTCAGCGCGACACAAATTATAATATTGTTCCCTAACAAAAGTCAGACTTTATCATCACGATAAAGTCTGACTTTAACCGAGGTTCACGAGAATGAAGTGTGATCATCCAGATAAAAAATTCATCCAGGAAGCCTTTGACTCGATCACGCCGTGTTATGACAGGCTCAATCAGATCCTGAGTTTCGGGATGTCGGAAGCCTGGCGAAAAAAGGCGTGCGCGATTGTGCTTAAAGGGACTGGCTCCTTTTCCTTGTCTACCGGCCAGGCAGGCTCAGGAAAAGGTGCCTGTCCTCCTGGGAGCGAAAAGGAACATAAAGGGGACAGGCACCATTTTATAAAAACAAAAATGGTGCCAGTCCCCAAAACGATCCTCGACCTTGGTTGCGGGACGGGGAAGTTTCTCGAGTGTTTCCTTAAGACAAGGTCCTGGGAGAGTGCTGTCGGCGTGGATTTCTCGGCTGCCATGCTTCAGAAAGCGAGCGAGACGGTCTCGGGGAATGTGATGTGGCTTCGGGAGGATTTTGATGCGCTGCCTTTTCTCGATTCAAGCTTTGATCTTGTGATCTCGGGGTTTACCCTGCGGAGCGTCCAAAATCTCCCGGAATTCTTGAGCCATGTCCACCGGATTCTGACTCCGGGCGGGAAAGCGGCTTTTCTGGATTTGACACGGCCCCGGAATTTTTGGGTCCGGCTGTTTTTCTTTCCGTATTTAAAATTCATCTTGCCACTTTTGGGGTGGCTTATTTCAGGCAATCGGAAGGCCTATGATTTTTTATCCGGTTCAATCCAGGATTTCCAGGCTCCGGAGAAGACGATCCAGTGGATGGAGGATTTGGGATATCGCGATTGCACGAGTAAAAGCTTTGCTTTTGGTGCTGCTACGCTTATCATGGGCCGAAAATCAGCACCGAGCAATGAGCCTTGAGCCGTGAGTGAAAGGCTTTTTCCCATGGCCCAAGGCTCGGGCCTCATGGCTAAGTCTCAAATGATGTGTTTCCAGAATATGGATCTGTATGAACATTGACCAGAAATTATCAGAACTTGGCCTGAAGTTGCCGCCTGCGCCCAAACCCGTGGGGCTTTATCAGCCGTTCGTGGTGTCCGGAAAACTGGCATTTTTGAGCGGACAGATATCCAGGGATGCGGAAGGAAAGCTCCTGACAGGGAAGGTCGGGCTAGATCTTTCCTTAGCCGAAGGGCAGGCCGCTGCGCGTCTTGCGGCGCTTAATGCTTTGAGTATCATGAAACACCTGATCGGGTTTGAAAAGATCCGCCGTGTCGTGAAAATGACCGGCTTTGTTCAGACGGCACCGGATTTTTATGAGATCCCTGCCGTGGTGAATGGGGCTTCGGAACTTTTCGCCGAAGTAATGGGGGAGTCGGGCTCGCATGCCCGTTCTGCCGTGGGGATGGCGAGTCTTCCGCTGAATGCGGCGGTTGAAATCGAATTGATTCTGGAATTGAAGTGACGCTTTATTTAAATGCTGAAAATGCTTAAGAGGCTAAAAAAGCTCAATAGGCCAAAAAGCTTTTAGCCTCTGAAGCTTTTTAAGCCTATTCAGCCTATTAAGCGTCTCCTAAAAAAGAGCTAGACCCTACGGATTTTTTACGAAAGGCAAATCATGAGAAGCTTTTTGAAGTTCGTCGTCGTTTTCGCGGGGATCCTTCTCTTGAGCGCGGTCCTTGCGCCGCTTTTTTATGATCTTTTCCAGATGTTCCATCCCTACAAATTTGAGAGGATCTTCCAGCGGATCGTCATGATCCTTTCGCTCGTTGCGGTCGCGTGCTTTGTCCGGGTTAAAAAGGAAACTCTTGTGAGTTACGGCCTGGCCTGGAAGACGCAAAGCCTCGGACTTTTCGGGAAGGGGTTTCTACTTGGCGTTCTGGTTCTGGGGGGCGTGGGGGTCGTGCGGGTCCTCTCAGGCCAGGCGGTTTTTGCGCCGGACTCGTTCTCGTGGGGGGGATGGATCGCCAAATTTTCTTTGGCGCTCGGGACGGGGCTTCTGATCGGGATCATGGAAGAGTTTTTCTTTCGGGGGTTTATTTTCCGTTCCCTGATGAATCTTACGAAGAGCCGGGTGTTCCTGAGCGTTCTCATTACAACTTCATTCTATGCGATCATTCATTTCATCGGGATGAAAAAGGTGTTTGTGGGTGCTGATCCCGGTTTTATGGATAGTCTCAAGCTCATGACGGCTCCTTTTGTTTCGCTTAAGGAGTGGCCGAAGTTCTGGCCGGAGGCGGTCGGTCTTTTCCTTTTTGGCCTGGCCCTGAACGGTGCGGCCTACCGGAGTGGCTCGCTTTACCCGGCGATCGGGCTTCATGCGGGATGCGTGTTCTTTGTGAAGCTGGACGATTCCTTCTTGCAATTCCACGCCGGGAGGACTTTTTTCTGGGGATCCAAGGTTCTCTATGACGGACTCATGGGGTGGCTTTTTTTGGGGGCGATGGCGCTCGTTTTATGGACGATGCTGAAGCCTTCGGGTTCCGGGGATTCCAGGGTTTAGTCATGACCACGTTCAACAAGATCACCCGTGAAAAAGTTCTCGAATGCCTCAAGCAGGTTCAGGAACCGGTCCTGAAAGAGGACATTATTTCGCTCGGGCTTGTGCACGAGATCGAGATCGATAAGAACCATGCTTTCCTTCATCTGGAATCTTCCGTCGAAGATCCGTGCCTTCAGGAAAAATTGCGTCTATCGATCGTTCAAGCGGTGCAAGCGGCGGGCGCAAGCGGGTGTGAGGTTCATTTTTCCGAGAAACAGAAATGTGGAGTCAGTGTTCAGCCCATCCCCGGCGTGAAGCATGTCATTGCGGTCGCGAGCGGAAAAGGCGGCGTCGGAAAATCGACTGTCGCCGTGAACCTGGCGCTCGCGCTCAAAATGCTTGGGGCGAGGGTGGGTCTCATGGACGCGGATATTTACGGGCCGAATATCCCGATCATGTTGGGGATTCCTGGCGAACAGCGTCCCGGGGCCAATGCCGAAGAGAAGATCCTGCCGCTTGAGGCGCATGGCGTAAAAGCAATCTCGATCGGATTTTTCGCGAATCCTGAACAGCCGGTAATTTGGCGTGGGCCGCTTCTTCATAAAACGATGGAACAGTTCCTGCATCGTGTGGATTGGGGCGAGCTGGATTATCTGGTGGTGGACCTGCCGCCAGGAACGGGGGATGTGCAGCTTTCCTTGTCGCAATGGGTGAGTTTGTCGGGTGCGGTCGTGGTCACTACGCCACAGGAAGTGGCCTTAAGCGATGTTCGGAAAGCGGTGAATATGTTTCGTCAGCTCGAGGTTCCGGTCCTGGGCG
>MHFU01000132.1 GCA_001804345.1 Omnitrophica bacterium RIFOXYB12_FULL_50_7 | reverse complement strand
TATTCTCCCCCTCCTTGTGGGAGGCAAAGAATACGGCCTTTCAGGTGTCCACTTTTAAATCATCAAGTGTCCACTTTTAAAAAATCGGTAACACTTTTTTTAGATGCCAAAAGAGTGCAACGGTCAACGCTCGACGCGCAACGAGGGATCCTCCGTTGACCGTTGTACGTTGTCCGTTGCGCTACGTTGGTACATCATTCCCGTCACGAACACCGTCAGACGTCTCGGACTCAACCTTTCCGCATAGATCATGAGCTTGTTCCAGAACCCGTAGATCGCCGACGGCTGACTCGACCTCAGAAATTTTCTGAGTGCGAAGCGGGCAACCTCCGTGGCTGAAACGCTAAAGAACATTTTTTTCTTATCGATCCCGGCGGTCTGGTGGAAACGCGTAAGCGTATTCCCCGGACAAAGACAAAAAACGCGCACGCCACGGCCTTTGCATTCCTCCCACAATGCTTCGGAAAAATTTAGCACAAATGCTTTGCTTGCCGCGTAAACGGAAAGATTGGGGATCGGCTGGAACCCCGCGGTGGAAGCCACGTTCAAAACCCCGCCGGTCCTTCTTTCAAGCATCCCGGGAAGAAAAAGCTTCGTGAGATGCGTGAGCGCGTGAATATTCAGATTCAGCATGGCGTTCGTATCTTTAATGCTCGTTTCCGCAAACGGACCGTAATGTGCAAGCCCGGCGTTATTGACAAGAACATCCACAGTAAGACCGATCTTCTGGATCCATGCAGAAAGCTCCAGGCGCTTTTCCAAACGTTCCAGATCCTCGGGGAATACATGCACATTCACGCCAAAACGGATTTTGAGGTCCTCCGCTTCCTGCACCAATCGTTCGGCATTACGCGAAACAAGGATCAAGTTCGCGCCTTGCCTCGCCAGCTCACGAGCCATGGCCTTTCCGATCCCTGAGGAAGCGCCGGTTACAAGCGCGGTAATTTTTTTGAAGGATTTCATCATAAATTAAAGGGGACAGGCCGAATTACCCTGTAATTATGCCTGTCCCCTTTACTCACAATGGATGCCTTCCGGAAAAAGCGCGGGAAAGCGTCGCCTGGTCGGTATATTCGATGTGACTGCCGACCGGAATGCCGCGAGCCAAGCGCGTCACTTTCACTTTGGAAGACGCCAGGACCTTCACGAGGTAAAGTGCGGTCGTATCGCCTTCGGTGTTAGGATTAGTCGCAAGAATGACTTCCCGAATCTTTTTTTGCTTTACGCGCTCAAGAAGATCCTGAATGCAGATCTGATCCGGTCCGATCCCGTCCAACGGCGACAATGCCCCCAAGAGAACGTGATAGACCCCGTGATGGCTTCCGGTCTTCTCGATCGCTGCGACGTCCTTAGGATCCTCGACCACGCAAATGAGCCCCTGATCGCGACCCGGATCTGAACAGATGTGGCAAAGTTTCTGATCCGAGAAATTATGACAAACGCTGCAAAAGACCACACTCTCGCGAAGTTGTTTGATGAGTTCCCCGAGGGCAAGGGCCTCTTCTTTTTTTGTTTTCAGGAGATAAAAAACCATGCGCTCGGCTGAACGCCTGCCAATACCCGGAAGCTTGGAAAGCGCTTCAACCAATCTCGCCATTATTTCGGAATAGGCTTTCATAGATGATCCTTTTGCATTACTACCGTCAAATTCTCGTTTTCCTAGGAAGAAAAATTGGCATTTTACCAAAATTCCAAATCCCAAGATCCCTGCCTGCCGGCAGGCGGGCAATAACCAAGCAATTCCCAATGTCCAAATTTCAATATCCAAACGGGGAGAAAATCGTTTTGGTTATTGATTTTTGGTGCTTGTTTGGATCTTGTGTCTTGGTGATTGGAATTTAGCGCCTTAGTCCTTGCGAATTACTTTAGAACCGTCGAAAATCTCCAGAGCCTTTGAAACAATGTCCGGAACGCCCTCGCCCTTATCCGGCATTGCATCCCCGGCCGCCTCCTGGGTCGTTCCATCACGCTCAGTCACGACACATTGAACCCGGACTTTCTTGCCAAGGACCTGCGCGAACGCTTCTTCAATAACCTGTTTGTTCAGATCTTTTTCGAGTGTTTCTTTATGAAAACGAAATTCGGACGGAAGCCCCAGTACGATTACCGAACCTTCCACTTCCGCAGGTTCGGCTTCGGCAAGATAAAGGCTCAGAGACATGCGCTTAGCCTTTACAATCTCGATCACCTGAGACCATACCTTCTCAACATCATTAAGCGTCAGGCCTTCTGCGGAGGTTGCTGTGGGGACTGGCTTCGTTTTCTGCCTGTCCCCCTCACTAACGTGCGCCGCCGGTTTTACCGTTTTTTTTTCCATAACCGGGATTGCGGAATTGCCCTTTTGTCCGGAAGACGTACTCTGAATAAGACCTTCAACGGATTTCAACCCATCCAAATAAACCAATTTGAGAAGCGCGGCCTCCACGAGCAGTTTGGACGAAGCCACCGGCCGACGCAGTTGAATCTGCAGATTCTGCAAGATCGAAAGAGCCAGAAGCAACTCGCCCTGCGAAAAACCTGCCGTCAGCCTTCGCAGTTTCACGATCATTTCGGCACTCGCTTCAATCAGCGCTTCGGCCTTCGGCGCGGTCTTCAGAACCAGGAGATGCCGAAACACCTCGAAGAGACCCTTCGCGAATTGCGCAAGATCGGCGCCCTCCTCATAAAGTTTTTTCACGAGCCCGAAGATCTCGTCCCCTTTTTTCTCGCGAATCGCCTCAAGCACAGAGACATACATCTCTTCCGGTGCAAGCCCGAGAAGTGTCAGGACATCCTTTTCTTTAATTTGTCCCTCGGAAAAACTCGCCAGCTGGTCCAAAAGACTTTCTGCATCACGAAGCGCGCCCTCCGTAGCTTTTGCGATCATAAAAAGCGCATTTTTCTCGCATTTCAGTTTTTCCTTCTTCGCGATCTCCTCGAGCTTTCCGACCGCTTCGAGAACGGAGATCCTCTTGAACTGAAGCCGCTGGCAACGTGACAAGATCGTAAGCGGTACTTTGTGGGATTCGGTCGTGGCAAAAATGAATTTCACATGCGGCGGCGGCTCTTCGAGGGTCTTTAGGAGCGCGTTGAAGGCATCGCCGGTCAGAGAATGGACTTCGTCAATAATGTAGATCTTGTAACGCCCCGCGGACGGTTTGAATTTCACGTTTTCGCGAAGCGTCCGGATCTCCTCAATGCCACGGTTCGATGCGCCATCGACTTCCAGCACATCCATGGAATTCCCCTGCTCGATCTCTTTGCAGGAAATGCATTTACCGCAGGGCTTTTCCGTAGGGCCTTCCTTGCAGTTCAGGGCCTTCGCCAGAATACGCGCAGTTGAAGTCTTCCCGACACCGCGCGGCCCTGAAAAAAGAAAGCTTTGCGGAACGCGTTCCTGACGAATCGCATTCTTCAGGGTCGTGGTGATGGTTTCCTGCCCCACGATCTCTTCAAACGTCTGCGGCCTGAATTTCCTGGCGAAGATCAGATATTCCAATTTTTATTCCTTTTCTATCAAAAGATTATGAAAAATAAAACGGCTGCGCCGTTCATAGCGAAGCGAAGAACGGGCAGTCGTGAACGAAAGTCGAATCCTACAACCCATTGAAATACCGTTACTTATAAAAATTCACCGCAAACGCAGGATGGGTTGGCTCATCGCCCTAGACGAACCCCTTTTAAATCAACCTGCAAACACTAATAAACCGAAGAACTCCGAACTCTATTATGACTACGTAATCTAGCAACCCTATTTTAAATCAATAACTTCTTTAAAACCTCTGCCCTGAAAAATCATCTTATTGCCTTTTATGAAAACTTTAACCGCCTGCGCTGATCCTCTTGGTGCTGAAAAAACATGACTCGCGAAATCAACATGGCTCGAGAAACTCACTTTAAGTCCGGCCTTTTTGATTGCCTTTTCGCCTACTCTTTCAAAGACTAAATTTATCGCCTTTCGGATAAAGTCCTCGTCTCTATGAATAATCTGCCAAACATCTACTGCCTTTACAATTTCACCTTCAGACTGAAGCCACTCACGTTCAGCCAAAATAGCGTCTCGCGGAGAAATTTTTGACCATTCACTTAGCTTATTCTCAAAATCCCGTATTTTATCGTCTGGCAGTTTTTGGTTGATGATGAAAAAAACGTCTTTGCCATCAGTGAATCCAAGTTTAGTTAAAGCACCTAAACTGATGGCTTCTGGAGAGTAAATAAACAAACCCTTAATCGCCTCAATCTTGTTTTCCTTTAAAGCTTCCGAAATTTGAGAATGCTCATAGGGAACGGCACAATCCCATTCCGTTTGCAGCAGATACTTTTCTTTCAAAAGTTGCTTTAAAACAGAAGGTACCGTTTCTATGGGGATAAAGCTAATCTGGATAGGCAAAAAACCAAGATAAAAATGCTTCTCTTCATCATAAAAAGGAGCCTTGAGATTCAGGTAATAATACTCATTTCCTTTCATGCTCCCTTTATTTAATGAAACAGTAAATTCAACTTGCTTTAATAAATTCGCTTTCAAATAAGCCCCGATGAATGAAAATCCTGCAAAAGCCAAATTAATGGCTATCAATACACCTATAAAAATCAGGATTGTCTTCATTGTGTTTCTTCCCCTCAGGGTTCGCGTCCGCAATTAGTCAAAGCAAGATTGCCTTGGCTTCTCGTCGGACGGTTCACTAAAAAACTGGCGGAGAGGATAGGATTCGAACCTATGATCCCCTTGCGAGGATAACGGTTTTCGAGACCGCCGCATTCGACCACTCTGCCACCTCTCCATAAATCAGACAACAGACTAAAACACAAAGAATTTAAAACCCGTGTCGTCGCTTGCTTTCTCCGCCAGAGGCGGATCCGCCTTCGGCGGAGACCACTTGCCGCCTTTGACGGCATCCCGCCATTTCACAAGCCGTGACTGCCCTTGTCATTATTTTCATTTCATAAATGGCTGACAAGGGCTGCCCCAATTTCAAATTCTTTGAAATTGATAAGTCTTGGGACTGTCATTCCACCTCTCCACAACAAGCCAGGATAGCGGAAGGCGGATGAAGGATGGCCTTTCGTTTTTCGCCATCCGCCCTCCTCCGTCCGGTATCCGGGAAGTCAAAGTGTATTGTTTTCCCGGGAATTGGTCAAGACGCGAGAAAGGTGCCAAGAAGGGCCGCCGGCCTTTCACGCAAACGCGATTTTCGCCGATGGGCTAGGCAAGACCGTGCATGTTTCTGCTTCTAAAGGGTTGCGTCCCAACGCTTCTTGTTACACTCGTAGATCTCCCCAAGAATGTCTTCCGTATTCTTGGTCAGCACCCATCCGGGATAGTGGCTGGAAAACTTGGACACATCACTGACCCACCAGATGTGATCCCCGATCCGGTTCTTTTCGTCATAAACCGTTTTCATTTTACGGCCTGAGATCTTCTCGCATAAAAGGATCGACTCCCGCATGGAACAATGGCTAAAACGGCTTCCACCCATATTGTAGACTTCGCCGCACCGCGGATTTTTTAAAAAATGAAAAAAACCATTCACCAGGTCATAGCTATGGATATTATCCCGGACCTGTTTGCCCCCATAGCCAAAGATCTGGTATTCCCGGCCCAAAATCGCGCATTTCATTAAATAAGCGAGATATCCGTGCAACTCTGCCGCAGCGTGACGGGGACCGGTTAAACATCCGCATCGAAAAATGCCCGTTTTCATCCCAAAATAGCGGCCATATTCCTGGACCATGATATCTGCGGCGACTTTAGAAGCGCCGAAAACAGAATGGGTGCATTGGTCCAGGGACATGCCCTCATCGATCCCTTTTTTGAAATAAGGATGCTGAGGGTCCAATTCCCACCGGCTTTCCAACTCCACAAGAGGAAGGCGGTTGGGGGTATCTCCATAAACTTTATTTGTGGACGAGAAAATGAAAACGGCTTGGGGACAATATTGACGCGCTGCTTCCAGAAGATTTAACGTGCCAACCGCATTAATGCCAAAATCCGTGTGCGGCTCCCGCGCGGCCCAGTCATGGCTCGGTTGCGCGGCATTGTGAATGATCACGGCAATATCCTGGCTATACTCCGCAAAAATGCGGGCAACAGCCCCTGCATCGCGAATATCTTTATCATGATTCATGAACTTCGGACATTCATTCTGAAGTTCTTTGAGATTCCCTTGGGTGGAGCCCTCCGCGCCAAAAAAATATTTCCGCATATCATTATCGATGCCCACGATCCGAAACCCCTGAGCATGAAAGAACCGGACCGATTCAGAGCCAATAAGACCCGCGGCTCCCGTGATCAACGCGATTTTCATTATGTCCTTTCCCTTTGAATCTTACGATCAAAGAAATATTCTTTTAAAATCCGCTTCATAGTCTTTCAACCAATGGAACGTGTCCTCCAGGATCTTCCGAGAAGATCTCTTCGGCGCCCATCCAAAAACCTGTTCCGTTCTTCCGTTGTCGGTTATATGCCAGATCACATCCGCCGGCCGCGGCTCTAAAACGCTTCCGATCGCCATGGAGTTCCCCGTTAACTGCTCGCAAATATCTGTGGTTTCCCGAAGCGATAAATTCGAAAAACTCGATCCCCCGGCATTAAATACTTCTCCGCGATAAGCGGGTTTGTCCCCGATCAGGCACTGGACCTGTTTCGCCACAAGTTCGGCAAGATCCTGTATGTGTAACAGATCCCGCACCTGTTTCCCCATCCCGCCAAACCCGATGTATTTTAGGGGCTTCCTGAAATAGTGATGGGCCAACCAAAACGTAAAAACACCCTGATCCACCTTACCCAATTGCCAGGGGCCCGCGATAACACCACATCGATCAATGATCGCCGGAAGATCGTATTGGACCGCATATTCCCGGAGGATCAGTTCCGCACACAATTTGCTCGCCCCATAGAGTGACCGGATCCCTTGGAGAGGCATCTCCACCTGAACACCCCGCGGGCTCACGCCCTCACACCCTTCGGCGAGATCGAATCGCGTCCCCGTTTCCCGGTAGCGACAGGCATTCAATTTATCGTAAGGATAGACGCGAGAGCTCGATAGAAAAAGAACGGGAACCCGCCGCTCACGGGCCCATTCAAAACAATGGATCGCACCCTGCAAGTTGATATCTAGAAGACGGCGCGCATTCTCCCCCTGGGTCCCCACCAGAACGGACGCTTCCGCGCTACATTCAATCAAGAGGGCGAACGCTTCCTTAAGTTTGCTGAGATCGCCAGGGTTCCTCACATCGCCTCGTACAAACTTAACTCCCTGAGGCAAGATCCTTTTTTCCAGCAAGATCTCTGAACCACAACGGCTGAGATCGTCGAGAACGGTTACCTCATAACCTCGGGTCCTAAGATCGACCGCCAAATTGGATCCCACAAACCCGCAGCCGCCTGTGATCAGAATACGCTTCGTCATTGTTGCCTCACCTTAAGAAAAATGTCGCACACGAATATTGGAACGAGGTCCTTTTGGAGAACATTGCGCATGAATCCTCTTTTTAAAAATTGCCGGGTTAATTATAACAAAAAAATCGGCCCTTTGTGTTTTTGAGACAAACACCCAGGCCGAAAATGACCCGGCTAGAATTTTCTCCAAAAGTATTTATTAAAGACCGCCAGAGAGAGGCCCCGCGCAAGCTCATACGGCATGGAAAGAGCATAGACTCTCCCTCTTTCCCAAAAATCTTCGTTCTTGGCGATCATCCAGTAACGATTACGAAAACATAAATACTGCCGGAGTTTTTTGTCTGTGCCTGAGCTATTGCCGACGTGCGTGCACACCACCTGAGAATCGAATAGAACCTTCCACCCGGCCCGTTTGGCTCTCCAGGCCAGATCCACGTCTTCCACCAGGAAGAAAAACCGCTCGTCAAAATAGCCGGTTTTCTCTTTAAGCTTATCAAGCATGCTTCGCCTGTAGAAAGCGGCCGCGGAACAGGGCCCGATGATTTTCTCAGAGCTTCCGCCGGTAAAGTCTTTCGTCTTTCCCTGGTTTAAATCGTGAAATCTTCTAAGCGCTGTTAGGTGGATCCCTTGGGAATAAATCGTCTTGCCATCCTCCATCAACACTTGGGGCTGAATCATCCCGATGTCATCCGTTAAAAGCTGCCAAGCCGCTTCAAACTTTTCAATAAAGCCATCCCCGAGTACAACGTCACTGTCTAAAGACAAAATCCACTCCGCGGATGAACATTCGATGCCCTGATTCCTGGCTTTGCTGGCTCCGAAATTCTTTGGGTTCTCGATCAATTTCACCCTAGGGTAATGCCCCTTGATAATTTCCTTTGTCTTATCCGAAGAAGCATTATCGACGACCACCACTTCGATATCCGCCGTCTTCTGGCGAAAGACAGAATCCAGGCACGCCTCTATATGCTTTTGGCTGTTGTAAGTCAGGATCACGATCGAAAGCATTTCAACTCCTTCAAAGGCTTTTAAGAATATCCGCTAGTTGCCGCCCCAAAACTTTTAAAGAATATTTTTTTTCAACATCTTCCTTTGCCTTACTTCCCATCTTCCTGCGCAATGGCGTATTTTCGGCCAAACGGCACATGGCGGAAATGAATTCGTTTCTATTTTTCGCCAAAAAACCTGCCTCCTGATCGCCGAGGATGTTCTTCGCCTCTCCGATATCGCTGGCGATCGTAGGCTTGGCCATACTCATATATTCGAATAATTTTGTGGGACTTTTCGCTCGGTTGAATTTCGTATCCTGGATCAAGGGCAAGAGGCCCACATCGATATTCGAAAGATATTCCGGAACTTTATCCGGGGAGATCCAAGACAGGATTTCTATCTTTTCTTTGTGTTTATGCCCGGAAATCTCCTTTTTTATCGCATCGAAGTAACTCCCCTCTCCGGCAAGACTCAATGCCACATGGCCATGCCGATCCGCAACTTCGGAAAAGCAGTCCAGCAAAAACCGGAGGTTAGCGCCCATTTCCTCATGGTAGGCCGTTCCGATCCATGAAAAAATGACGCCTGGCCCGGGAAGATCCGCCTTCGGGCAAAAAAGATCCGTATCAACACCTGTCGGAAGGTAATGCACTGCAGGATTAAAATCGAAGAGATAACTTTCAAGAAACTTACTGGCGGCAATACACGCCCTGGCGCGTTTGGCAATTCGACGCGTCACATATTCCATTTTTGAACTCGGATAAAATCCAAGATGATAAACAGGATTCTCCCGGATGTTCCAGTCATCGCAATCAAATACGACCCGGTTTCGTTTCAGCAGCGCGGCAAAGAGCGGCGCCGCAGCGTGATAATTCACCCTTTGCAAAATAAAAATGGTGTCTTGGGGTTCTCTGACGAGAGCCTGGAAAGCGCGAAGATTTAGGACAGCTTTGTCGTAAAAAGACATCTGGAATTCGTGTTCACCAAACTTCGCCCCTAACTGCTCGGGGAAAGAAAAGACCTGGGCATCGACCCCGTGACGGCACAGCTCCCGGGCGAAGTTGTAACAACGCACCCTCGCGCCTGAAAGCGCATAGCCCTCCCGCGTAATGAATACAGCTTTCATGAATACCGTTTCTTCGTTAAAAGATTATTCTTCAATAAGAACTCCGCTATTGTATTAGCCATCAATTGATTTCCGGAAACGGTTAAATGACACTCATCAAGAAAAAGCGGCGCATTTTTTTGGTTTTCTTGAAAAACCCTCAAACTATCGACCGCCATAGACTTCTCCGGTAATGGAAGCAATTGATAAAGGCCTTTCTTATCCTTGCGCAATGACGGCAGAAAAATTATTTGAAAACCATTATTTCTTCCCAATTCGACAATATCCGCTAAATTTTTTCGATAATCCTCAAAAGACACCCTTGGTTTCATGAGAGGTTTTGTCCAAAATTTGTATCTGAAATAAAAGATTATCCGGCTTAACAGCGAATAGGTTTGAAATCGTCCTAACGTATTTTGCATATCAACAATCCATTGAGGAGAACGCGGCTGTTCTTTATCAGCAAAATAAACAGCCGCCGCCCTATCATTTGGGCCAACGTGAACAAGCAACAGATCAGGCTGATATTTCAAAAGGTCTCTTTTAAGATAGCGTAAGCACTGGAACGAGCTATAGCCAGGCATTCCAGCATTTACAACTTCTATCTTCTGCCAAAACATGTAGTTTAGAATTTTTTCGAGAATTTTGGGATATGACTCATAAACGGAAACGCCAATACCATAAGGGACGGAATCCCCTAAGCAAACAATCCTGAGTATGTCAACGGGCTTTTCGATAGGATATGTCTTGATTTCCCGAAACCCTTGGCTCCAAATTCCATCGTCATCCCTTTTTGGATTCATCCTCCAAAATAATTCTGCATCACGCAAAACATCTCCATTGACCATCTGACTATCAGTGGGCTTCCCTAAAAAGGCCTGAAAAACTCCAGAAGGTGAAAATGTCACCTCCTCAAAATGTATTACCCTTAAAAATAATTCGACCGTTGCAAAAAATAAAAAAACGGACACAAAAGGCATTACGACACGAACAAGCATCTCGTTTTTCCATCGTTTCATGATCATGCCTTTCTTACTCCTTGCGCACTTTCCCGTCTGGAAACCGTTATTTTTCCATGGCACTTATGTAATTTTCACTGAAAATCGACTTTTCTTTCTTGGATAAATCCGTTTTTCACGATGCAATCGTAAATATTTCGGGCCACAACCGCATAACCACGGTCATTGGGATGCCAATGATCTTTCGGCCAAAGATATTTTTCCAAGTCAGAAAGTTTTTGAAAAATACTGTAGTTGTCGACAAGGGGTATCTGGTATTTTTTCGCTAGAGCATTCTGCACATTCCTCAAATGGACCCCCGAAGCCATCGGATAATTGCAGAGGATCACCTTAATCTTGTTCGCCTGACATATTCTGATCATTTCACTTATGTCGTGTTCCGCCAGCTTGGCAAAAATCAACCGATTATCATCATCGCCTGCTTGAAGACTTCTCCTCCCCGTCTCGCCGCGAGGAAACCAATGATCCCAACGCTCCTCATAAAATCCTAAGGTGAACATGGCATTCTTAAACAGCGTCCAAGTTCTGAATTGATCAAGAAAAATCAAAGTTCGCAGAGTGGATTGCGATATCTGGGATTGATTGACCAACAGAATGTTGCTCCCGTCCATATTCCACCAGTTATTTGTCCCCGCCATAAGGATAACCAGCTGGGGTCTGTATTTTCTAATATACCTGGGGAGTTTTAACAAGATCTCGGAGGTGTTTTGCCCGATCGCCTGTTCAAAGAAACACTGGGTCTTTATTCCTTTATGTCGCTCATTGAGCATATTTTCAAGCTGGCGGGGGTAGCCTTTTCGTATCGGATCACTTGCCCCGATCCCCCACGTCGTGGACTCTCCCACGCAATAAATCCTGTAATCAGCCCCGGTATCCACGGGGGCTTTATGGATCAAGTTATATCCAAACCCCAGAAGCCTCAAAAAAAGCTCCACAACGACAAGCGCCAAAAAAACTCCGAACAAGATGCAAAAGAGTTTGTCTTTTATCGAAAATCTTTTGGAAGGATTATCCACCGATCGATTTTTCATAGGCTCTCTCAAGATTTTCGACCGAGCACCGCCAGTTATATTTAGTTGCAGCCCTTTGCCTGGCGGCAGTCGCCATGGTCTTTCGAAGCGCCTCATCGCCGACCAATTTCAAAATGCCCTTGGCGAAAGCCTCGGGATTGCCCGGTTCAACGAGAAGTCCTGCCCCCTCAAGCATGTTCCTGACTTCACCGACGTCGCTGGCAACCACCGGTTTACCGGAGGCCATGTATTCGACTATTTTTAACGGGCTTTTGCAACGCGTTACCTCATTGTCATCGAAGGGCGCAACACAGATATCCGCAGCCGCGATATATCGCGGGATATCCGCATGCGGTACAAAGTCTGTAAAGATAACTTCGCCTCCTATCCCCAGTTCACGAGCAAACATTTTAAGAGCTCCAAGCTCTGACCCGCTCCCCATGATCATGAATCTTAAACGTTCAGGGTCCTGCGTTTTCAAGATAAGTTTAATGGCTTCAAGGAACAATCTGACGTACTGACAAGAATGCAGTTGTCCGTGGTAAAGCACAAGAAGCGCATCTTTGATATCGTATTTTTTCCTGACCTCGTCGGGGGATCTGTCCGGACGGAACTGCTGCAAGTCCGCACCCACCGGGACCAACATGACCTTCTCTTTACTTGCGCCCCTCTGAACGGCCAAGACCCTCAACGCTTCGCTTGCCACGCTGACGCTGTCCGCAAGAAAAGGAAGATACCCTTCTATCAAACGAAACGAAATCCCCGTCAAGATAGCCGTCACCCTCATCCTGCGAACAGACGCATAAAATATCTTCTCTTCCCAGTCATCCCAATCATAGTGGAGAGGTTTACGGGTCCAATACGCGGCCAACACCGCGGGAAGGACAGCATAAAACTGGCTTTTTTGTACATGAATTACATCCGCCCAGCGTGACAATTTACACAGCAAAGCCGCATTTCCAATCGAGGTCCAAACCGAAATAGTCCTATCGAGTGGAATGACGCGGATCCCCCGGAAAGAACTTTCTTCGCACCGGGTCATCGGAAAATAGGCGATCCTGACCTCATGTTTTTTCCTGGCCAACTCCTCGGCAAATTTAACGATACGGATCGTCCAGGGTTCCATTGGAGAATAGAGATCATGAGGGTGAACCATGAGGATCTTCATGTTCATCCTCCTGGGAACATATTGGTTTTACGAAGCGCCTTGACAAGCTGTAGATAAAAGACAAAAAAGAAGTGAAAAAAAAGAAGTGAAAATAAAATGGGAGACTTAATAACTCTTTTCCGGAACATATTCATTGTTTTTATGCGCAACTCCGCCCATTTAAGAAGATCCCTCCGAGGGAAAACAGAAAAATGCTCATTCTTTTACCAAGGGATTGAGCTTGGGACGATTGACGATGTTCTTGCGCAATCCTATGTCCTCAACAGTTTTTGAAAAACGCACGACCCGTTCATCGCGTGCTTTACGGTCAAGGTTCGCAGCATCTCGAAACAACATCGGATCCGTTCCCTCTTTCCAGGTAACACCAAAACGGCGCGTGTCTCGGCCCAGTGGCGCTTCGGGAAACAGTGTAAACCCCGAAATATTGGTCACCTCATCAATGTAATCCTTATTTCGCCGAAGAAATATTGCCACCTCATTAAGATCCTTCTCTGTCTCGCCAGGAAAGCCCACGATAACATTTACATTCGTACAGATCCCGGACTCATGTGTCAGCCGGATCACCCTCTCGGCTTCCTCGGCGCTATACCCCTTATTCATGCCTTTCAAAATCTTTGCCGAAGCATGCTCCATGCCGTAAATAATCGTGTGGCACCCCGCGCATTTCATTTTCGAAAGCAACTCGGGGGTCATATCCGAACGGATAATCGCATAACTCACCCAATTAAATGTTAATCCGGACGCAATGATAAGATCGCACAGCGAGGCGAGCTCTCGTAAATTCCCATTACACAAAAGATCATTGAACTCAAAAGCTTTAGCCTTATTAACACGGCAGTGATATTCGATCTCTCGAAAAGCATGAGGGGCAGAACGAGTCCTGTATTGGGGCCACATAATGTGATCAATACAGTAAGAACACCTTTTGATGCATCCCCGGCTCAAGAGCAACGGAAGCGGCTTATAGCCCGATCCAAAATTATAGGCTGGCAAGTCGAATTCTTCGTAAGTCGGGAACGGCAGAAGATCAAGATCGGCAATGGGGACAGAAGGACTCGGGACATATCGCCCCAAGTCTTCTCCGGGAAGAACGCCCGGCTCACGACCTATTTTTTCACCTTTCTTGAGACGTTCCACTAGCGACGCAAGCAAAACCTCCCCCTCGCCAATGGCAAAGTAATCGACAAAACCCGGCTGGATCAGCTCGCGCGGATGTTTGAAGAACGTTGCCGGACCCCCAAAAATAATTGTACGGGTTCTGTCTTTTGATTTAATGGCCTGAGCAAGTTTGTTGGCCAAAAAAAGACTGGCCTGATTCACGGAGAACGCCACGATAGGAATGTCCGAGTTTATCACCCACTCCACAAAATTATTCATCTCACCGCGAAAACCATCGAAAAGTTTTTCGGCTATTTCTGTGGCAAAAAAAGAATTGATGTAGTCGGGCTGCCAAAAACGTCTCATTTCCTCTGAGGCCTGATTGTACAGCCGCACGCTCAAATCTAACAATTCAGGCTTGTATCCCTTACATTTAAGATAGGTTACAAGATACGCGGGCCCCAAGGGCGGCATTCGTGTAAAAAAAGGCGGGGGAACTACAAGAAGAAGGTCCTTCCCTGCGAGATTGTTTTTAAACATATCAAATCCCATTTTGGATGCTTGCCCTCAAAAAATTCTTTAGAACCGGAACTATCCGCCTTTATTTATTTTCTTAGAAATAAATCCCAAAAGAGCTTTTTGGACAGGGGACAACCTATCCAGATGACGCTGAACATTCATATTCCGTCCGATATCATCACAACTTTTATAACATCCTACTTTGCAATCCTTATCGTTGCCTATGGATTGAAAGAAGCTGTCATTTTTATCAAATTTCAACGCCTTTTCCCTGAACTCCCTCTGCGTCCTGGAATTCCATATTTCTTGGAATGAGTTTTTATACAGATTTCCTACCGGGATCCGGTGAGCCTTCAAACAAAAATTAACGTCCCCATCCGACATGATGCGGCTGAAGACCCATCCCACATAACAGGGCGTTTGACCGATAAATCCGCTGTCGTATTGGGCCTGATCCGCACAAGCATCCGATAGACGCCTCATAAAATGTTCCAAGTTCTGCACCTGCACCCTTCCACCCTTCTTTTGGATCTTTTCGCACTGTTCGAGTACAGCCTTGCGTTCCTGCTGAGTAAGTACCAACTGATCGGTCGCTCCTGGGATCGTATCTACCACGGCGAACTCCACGGCCTCAGAGCCCGTCTCCTTCGCGAATTCCACCATTTTTTCGAGTTCGTTGCAGTTAAGGTTTGAGATCACATTGTAGATCTTGATAAAAGGACGCCCGTTTTTTTTCAGACTGTTCAACATGGTTAAAGTGCTTTTGATCTTATAAAACGTCGCTTCATCTTTATTGGGATGGGTCAAAACATAGGTCTCGGGCGTAGCAGCCCAAACGCTAACCGTCAAAGCATCCACGGATAGCTCTATAAGCCTCTTCACCGTCATGTCGTCCACGAGCGTAAAGTTCGTATTGATACAGCAGTGTGGTCCACGCATCTTAGCGTGTTCGATGATCGCAAGAATATCCGGATGCATAAAAGGTTCCCCGCCACCGGAGAAGTAAAGTTCGCTCGTTCCCATTCCCGCAAGTTCATCAATGACGGTCTTGACTAGTTGTGGCGGCAGGGTTTTATGCTTTTTAGAACCTTTGTAGGCTTTATCCCCCAACAGAGGCGAATTACACCAACAGCTCACACAATTGTTATTACAATTGCTGGTGAGATCGATCTGCACACAATCCGGCCCTTTAAAAGCATAGGACCCGTGACAGATCCCCATCATGTTCAAATAATGTCTTTTCATTTTCCGGAAGTGCTGTATGGTTTGATTGATCTTGTTATCCAAAATTTCTCGAAAGACTTTCCAATTTGAACGGAGACGTTTGGAAACAACTTTCGGCTTCTCAACGGCGGACACCTTTTGCAAGGGACTATCACCGTCATAAATACCCATAAAGCTCACCTTGATCCCTAACTGCTTCATGAATTCATACATCTCACACGCCCTGCGTTTTCTGACCTCGAACGTATTCGTACCGTCCGCGGATTCCCAACACTCACACGCATCCTGGCCCTCAGGAAAAACAATGCCGAATCGCTCTGGAAACATTTCGAGTTCTGTGTCCGCCGTAATATTGCATGGATTCAAACTCGAAACGGAGTCCACACAATCGCGAATTTCTTTCAGGTGTTCTTTGGTTATCCTGAAATCCTCATCGCTCTCACCGGGAAAACCCATGATCAAATTGATCCAGACATCAATGCCGGCTGCTTTGGTACGTTTCAGGACCGTATGAATTTCATCAAAAGTGAAGGGCTTTCTCATCTTTTTAAGCACATGATCCGCCAAACTTTCCACGCCATAAACGATCGAGGTCATGCCAGCTCTCTTTAATTTCTGGAGCAGCTCCAGTTTCATATCGATCCTAACAACGCCCTGGGCGCCCCAATTGAAACTCATCCCCGAATCAATGATCAAATCGGCTAATTCATCCAAGACCCTCAGATCCCCGTTAAATAAAAGATCACTGCATCGAAAACTATTCTTCCCGAACCGATCTTTCACAAACTTCATTTCCTCAAAAATATTTCTAGCGGAGCGACTTCGAAACCGTCCGCCCCATAGGCTCCAATCATTGCAAAATGCGCACTTGTTAACACAGCCCCGGTTAAACAAAATTGGGAGCTCGTCCTGCACGTCGTACTTTTTAAGAGGTAGTTTTTCCCACGCTGGAAATGGCAGAAAATCCAGATCTTTGATAAGAACCGGCTTCTGGATCATGGCGCGGTCGCGGACCGAACCCGAAACAACGCCGGGTCTCTTCACGGAAATCCCCGATCGGTTAGCAGAAACGATCTCAAAGAAAGACTCCTCGCCTTCTCCTAAGACAATAAAGTCTACCAAACCATCTTTGAGCAGCACCTTTCCGTTGATGCCGGCTGAAAAAAACCGGAATGGCATGCGCGGATCATCCTGCAGAAAATTGCAAGAAGGACCGCCAAACACTACGCAGATGTCGGGATTTTTTTTCCTTAGCATCTTTGCCATTTCGACGGAGAAGAGAATGTTGGCACCATTGATGGAAAAACCTACCGTCTTGAACCCTTTATCCACAATATATTTCGCCCACCGCTTTATTTCTTTGGAAAAAGTTTGACGGAGGATTTTAAACGCATCCTCCCTCGTCCACGCATAAAGATTTTCCATCTTCCACAGGGGCTTATCTTCGAGGCTGGCGGCGTCATAAAGCGTAGTATTCAGATCGAGAACCTCGCAAGGGGTCCCTTTCTTTTCTAAATAAGCTGCGATGTAGGCCGGACCCAAGGGAGGCATACAAGTACCGCACATCGGACAAGCGATGATAAGAGCCTCCGGTCCTTTGGACGCACAGGGGCTATTTGGAATGCCTAAAGCATTCAGGAAATATTTTTTCGTTTTTTTTATCTTGCTTCTCAACGTTCTGTGCAGGTTCCCCCAGAAAGAAAAAACACTATGAACTTTGAGATTAAAGCGGGAGCCTCGGGCAACGACTTTAGTTCGCATGAAGGAAAATGCCTTTGAGAACGCCCGATACGGGCCGTAAGCTTTTAGATGCTTCTTGAAGCTTTGAAAATAATCACCTGGCTGAAAATGAGGGTGCCTTGTCTTCCAGACATGCGTTTGCCAGACCTCGTCCGCCCGGCGCTTGGCCTTTTCAAGGTCCTGAGGGCTGAGACTCTCGGTGCGAAGCATGCTTTTAAAGTTCCCGTCATAATCGGAAAAATCCCGGGAAACAATATGCCCTTTTTGCTCCAAGGCCTGATAATAACTTGTTCCGGGGAATGCCGTCGCAATGGAAAATTGCAAAGAGTCCGGATCCAGTGCCTTGGCGAAATCAAGGGTCTTTTGAATGGTCTCCTGTGTTTCTCCGGGCAACCCGAAAGAGAACGTAAGATGGGTCTTGATGCCAAGCGACTGGGTGAACCGGATCATTCGTTCCGTTTTGCGCAAATCCATATTTTTACAGATACGATCCAATAACTCCTGGCTAGAGGACTCCACCCCATATTTCACGGCAAACAAGCCCGCAGAACGCAGGTTTTCCAAAATATCTTCTTCCATGAGATCCGCGCGCGCCATCATCGCCCAGGGAATATTGAGATCTCTGCGTTTTATCTCCTCGGCAAATTCCATCATTCTTAATTTCCCGATATTGGTCGTATCATCATCAAAATAAATGGATCTGAACCCCTTCTTTTTGACGAGATATTCCATCTCATCCACAACCTTGACGATATTTCTGATTCTGTATCTATTCTTGTGATACATGAGCTGCGGCCAGATGCAAAACAAGCATTGGTAAGGACAGCCCCGGGAAGACCACATCTGAACACTCGGCAAAGGAATGCCTCCTGGAGTATCGTTATATTTTTCCATCGGAAGGCCGTCCCGCAAAGGCCACGGGAGATCGTCCAGATCGTCCAGGAGAGGCCTCTCAGGATTCATCTTAAAGTTTCCATGGTCCCGGTAGATCAGACCCCGCAAACCCGAAAGGCCTTTTTTTGATTCCAGCCGTTGGACCAATTCCAGCAAAGCGAATTCATATTCTCCCGTAAAAACATAATGGATAAACTTGTGTTGGGAAAGGAACTCCGGATCGCGAATGTTTGCCTCCGGGCCACATAAAGCCACCGGAAGATCTTCCGGAATCTTTTTCAAGATGGCCAAATCGTTCCATAAAGACGGTGTGGATGTTTCAGCAACAAAGAGGTCTGGTTTTTCTCGCTGAACAACTTTGAGAAAAGCGCCCTCAGGCAACTCCTGCGCCAGGGCATCGATCAACTTCACTTCAAAACCTTCTCGTTTTAAAAGGGAACCGGCGTAGGCAAGAAAGAACGGGAAAGGCAAATACCCTTTTTCCTGAACGGTTTTAATGTGCGGCCAACGGGAGCCGGCCCGCACACCCCACAAGCCTCCTTTCTTCCAGGGCAAATTAGCCAGAAGTATTTTCATGCGCCTTCTTCTCAACCTTTTCCAACTCCACCAAATCCCGGATCTCCTTTGTCAGGGAATTTGAATAATAAAGTGCCCTCTCAATATTCGTCAGCATCCTTGCGGAATCGTTCCTTATTTCGAAAACAAGTTGTCCCACGATGGCAAAAAGCCTGAAGGTCAACCATAACAAAAAACTTAGTAAGATCACCGCCCAAAATTCGATCGAAACGGGACTAAAAAACTTGAGGGCAAAAAACACCCCCAGAGCGATCACGCTGTGTGTGAAAAGTTTTACAATTTGAGCTGTTCTCATACCGACCCCTCCTTGATATAGATCATCCCTTTAAAATACTCATATTCACCGGGCGCAAAATAAGTCTCTTCGTTCTTGTTCACGCAAAGACAATGGAAAAGACGGGCCCGCACATCATAAATGTGCGCTGAATTCTCAACAATAACCCGGTACCCCTGCATGGCGGCTGGCTTGAATGTCACCGTAGGCAAATGGTCCGAATGGGAAGATAGGCCAGAAGCACCATCCGCCTCATTAGCCCAAAGACAAAATCTAAAAAAATCATCGCTTGTGAAACCCTCGGGGAATTCTTTGACTTCTTTGCCCGCACTCCATTTCTCATATTCCGCACTCAACATCATAACGGTTTCCTGCATGTGGATTGGCATCTCTTTCCACACCTTCATTTTTGCACTTAGAAAAACTGTCTTCTCATCCTTCAAGAGAATCTCCCAGACCTGAGCCACCGGGATCCAGGGCCAAAATCCTTCCACCTTAAGCCGGTCCGGAGAAGATTCTTTGACTTTCCACCTTGCTTGCGCTGAGTCATACCAGGTACCTTTTGAATAAAGGGACGTATAGATCCCCAATCCTGTGGTCAATAGCTTTCCATCCCAGGAAAGCTGGCAGCTTCCTTCTCGAAAGTCGACTTTTGTTCTGCCAGCTTCCAATTTGTGAGATGCCAAAACAGGGTCTTCGATAGCAACCGTTTTCGATCCGGAAGAAAATCTCCCTTTGAAATAAACGCTCCGCGTCTTGATCTCTCTGCCGGAAGGTCCCTCCGGAACTCTCAAAAAATAGGGCCTGAAAAATTCCTTCCCTTCCGTCGAGATCCCGCAGATCTGATCTTCCTGCAGGGTCTCTATCCTTAATCCCGCCCCGGAATCGCAGGAAAAAACCTTCGCTTTGTTTCCCCATCGTTTCCCATCCAATATCTCACAAGGAGTTTTCAGACAAAATTCCATCATCGCGTTTTCTGTCGGCAAAAATGCCCGCGGCCGCATCATGATCTCAAGCTCCACGGTTCCGTCACCGAGTGATTTAAAATACCAAGCCTGAAACAAAGCCTGGGGTTGCGTCCATCTCAAAAAGCATACCACCTCCTCGTCAGAGATTTTCTTAACCCTCCAGACCGCACTGTCCGAAGAGATGTCCTGTCCTCCCATTGTAAAATGAGCGCGTACGCCGTTATGGGAGGTGAGTTCGCAATCACGATGAAATATTTGCACTTTTGCGGGGCTAATAATGAATTTCAAGAAAGGCCCGCAAAATAAAACGCACTTCTGCTCTTTTTTTTCTTCTTCTGAAATTTTTGCACTTAAATACTTGAAGTGATCTCTATCCGCCTCGAGAGGTTCCAAATAGCGCGATACCGCCGTATCGATATCTGTATCTACGATCATCCTGCTTTCTCTGACGTAGATGCCTCTTTTACACATCAGCCGGGCCAAGGTAAAATCATGGGTGACAAATACAATGGTCTTATTTTTCGCCTTGAGCTCCAACGCCTTATCGAGACTTTTGGCCCGGAAGTTATCGTCCCCCACGGAAAGGCAATCATCGATCAGCAAAATGTCCGGGTCCACGTGGATCGCGAGACTGAATGCCAAGCGCACATACATCCCTTGAGAATAGCAACGGACAGGCGCGTTAATGAACTTCCCGATATCCGCAAATTCAAGAATTTGATTATATTTTGAATCCAGCTCTTCACGACTAAAATTATAAAGACTTGCATTGAGAAGCAGATTGTCCCGTCCGGTCAATTCTGGGTGGAAACCTGCGCCAAGATCCAAAAGACTGCCCACACGCCCATGGACCCGGACCTCCCCTTTTTCAGGTCGGAGCAGCCCGGCAATCAACCTTAAAATGGTCGATTTCCCGGCTCCGTTGGGTCCAATGATCGCAACGGACTCGCCCTTACGGACAGCGAAAGAAATATCCCGCAAGGCTTCAAAGCTTTCCCTCGAGGATTTTCCGTCAAGCAGGATCTCAATATCGTATTTTTCAAATACATTCTTGAACTCGATAGCAATATCGTTCGTCATTTTTATAGCCGTTTCAAAAAATCTTTTTCGCAACCACAAAAGATCTTATAGCCGATGATAAAAAGGATGAGCGCTAGCACGGCCGCTGTCAAAAAAGAAACCAGGGTTCCATTTCCCGTCCCTAACAAAACAGCGCGGTACAAACCGATATAAAGAGTCATGGGATTGCAAGCAAAAAGAATTCTGTACCCTTGGGGAATCATTTCCATGGAATAAAAAACCGGCGTAAGCCATAACCAGAAAATAAGCAACGTATTCAAAAGTTGCCCGATGTCCCTGAAGTAAACGTAAGTCGCTGAAAAGACGAGTGATAAACCGGCCGCAAACATCAGATGAATCAAAAGTACCGGCACCAAACATGGCAACAAAAGAACTATCTTGGCGTTGATCAGTATGAAAACCGGTAGGACGGTCAAAAGCCCCAATAAAAGCAAAATAAAATTAGCCAAGACACACGAAAGGGGGATAAATTCTCTTGGAAATGAGAATTGCTTTAAAACGCTGGCATGGGCCGGAATGGAAACTGCCGCCTCCTGTAAAGAAGTCGCTAAAAACGTCCAGGGAAGTAGACCCGCGATGATAAAAAGATAAAAATTCTCGATATTCATTTTCAGGATCTTCGTGAATACAAACCCGACGATCAACGCAAGCAAGAGCGGGTTGATGAACGCCCAAAGTATCCCCAGCGAAGAACCGGCGTATTTACCTTTTAGGTTCTTGCTGACAAGCTTGAAAAGGATCTCTTTCTTTGTAAAAAATGTTGCTATGGGGTTCATCGTTCCCTCGGATCCGTTACGTTCGGTGATGAGGGTGAGATTATATTCTTGAACAGTATTATTGAACAGCACCTTATCCCGCTGAGAGCCCGCCCCCCCCACAGCTCGGCCCTTCATGTCGCGCGACCGCTTTCATCAGGCTTCTTTCTTAATCGTCCTGGACAACCCTTTCAAGCCCGAAAAAAATATCTTTAGGACCTTTGGCCTGAAAAATAAAACATAGCCCCAAGCGCCTAAGTCATAAAAAACGATGGGGATCAAATGAAGATAGAATGCCCCGAGGGCTTCGTTCTTTGAAATGGCACGATAGCGATTTTTGATCAGATCGCTGTGAAATTCATCACGTAAATGCCAGCGCGCCCAAGCTTTCCCTTGTCCAGATTCACTACGGACCGACCCCCCCCGCACATGGTACGCTAATGCGGCCGGGACATAATAAGCTTTCCACCCACGATTATGAGCCCTCCATGCAAGGTCCAGATCCTCATAAAACATACGAAAAGACGG
>MHFU01000131.1:22142-22702 GCA_001804345.1 Omnitrophica bacterium RIFOXYB12_FULL_50_7 | reverse complement strand
AAGAAACTTTAGAAAAAAAATAAAGGGGTCAGGTCCGGAATTCGGCATGCCGAATTCCGGACCTGACCCCTTTTTACAAAGAACCTTTAATCATTTACTTTAATCTATGTCTTTTCGCTCCAATTTAAAAACGCTCACGGATGAAAACTCGTATTTTCGCCGCGTGATTTTTACGGGAAAAAAGTCTCAGCTTGTCGTGATGAGTGTTCCACCAGGTGGCGAGGTTGGAGATGAGGTTCATGGTCATGTAGAGCAAACATTGTATTTTCAATCCGGGTCCGGTGAATCTATTCTTGATGGTGAAGTTCAAACAATTACAGCCGGTGACGTTGTTATTGTGACTCCTGGAACAAAACACAATTTCAAAAATACCGGCACAGAACCACTGAAGGTCGCGACGGTTTATGTGCCGGCGAATCATATCGATGGCCGCGTGCACATCACAAAAGCGGATGCGGATGCAGACTCAGAAGATGAAGCATTTGGTGAGTCAAACGTGTAAGTAAAATCCCTCAGATTTCTGAGGGATTTTTTTAGGTACATGTGTTAGTATTGTCGCA
>MHFU01000131.1:7183-22023 GCA_001804345.1 Omnitrophica bacterium RIFOXYB12_FULL_50_7 | reverse complement strand
AAAAAGCAACCAGTGGTTCAAGTTTATCAAAATACTTTTAACCCAAGTTCCTGTGGTCGTATGCGCGGGGGCGGGAGCTATTTCTCTGATCCTTGGTTGGGCGCTGGATTTTTCCCCGCCATTCTTGATGTTGTTACCGCTTATTTTTTTTGTTCTAACCGCCGGGTCTATCGGACATATTTTTTTCCTCTCATGGGAAAAAATCGCGCGGCAAGTTAAAGAGGAGATGGAGAAAGAGGCCGTGGCTTCCCGCGAGCAGCAGTTGAACGATCTTTATCGCAGGCTGGGTGAGGATGATGACCCGAAAACAGAAAAATTGTTGCAGGACCTCCGGGAAATTTCAAATGCAATCCGGGAAAGTAGCCTTGAGCAGTCCCGTCTGGACATTAAAACCGCTTTTGATATCATCCTCAAAGAAGAGCAACTATTCGCGAAATGCGTTGAGCGCCTGGAATTGTCATTGCAACTTTGGAGCAGAGCTTCTAGAATTTCGAATCCGGAGGTAAAGGAAAAACTGTTAAATCTCCGTCAAAGCGTGCTCGGAGAAATCGAAAAGACAACGTCTTATCTAGGGGATATCCTGGCACGGATTCAGGGGGCTGGGTACAAAGAAGGGGGCGATAAGGCCGACCTGCTTTCAATCATCGGTGATCTGCAAGACGGTATCGCCATTGCGGAAAAAGCAGATAAGAGGATGAAAGAACTGGATAATCATAGCTAAACGGTTTTTAAATATACGTGTTCAATTGACCCACTGAAGAAAATATCCATCAAAGAGAATCGGGAGGAAAAAATGTTCAGGGCGATAGCGAAGCTGTTGACGACCATCGGATATGCTTTGTCGGGACGGATCAATCAGATCAGTGAAATCTGGGCTGAAGACCCTTTTGTGATCGGCGAGAAATATAACAGGATCCTTCAGGAGAAAAAAGCGCGCTATGTGACAGTGACAAGAGCTGTTTCCAGACTCATGACGTCCTTGGATAAAAGAAAAACTCAATTGGCCGATTACCGGCGCCAGGCTGAAGAAAAAGCAAAGATTGTACAGGGAGCCAAGATTGCGGGACAACGTCGTGCCGCCGAATTGAAGAAACAAGGGCTGGACCTTGAAGCCATTAAAGTGGATGTAAAGATCGCGGAATATGCCGCAAAGAGCACCGATGCGGGGTCTTCCTTGCAGTTGCTGAATCGGGATATTGCCAATCTGGAGCTTGAAATGGGAGACGATGTTAAAGAGCTCGGAAATTTCGAAAGAGACATCAAACAAATGCAGAGAGATTTTGATGATTTGGGGAAGGAAAGAGATCGTGCTATGGCGAAGGTCGCTTCGGCCAAAGAAAGAAAGGAACTCTACGAAGCCAAAGTCGGTGTCAGCGGCGATGAAACCACGGAACTGCTTCGTGAAGTGAGAGAGTCTGTGAGTAATACGGAAAATCTAACAAAGCTCGCCGCGAAGACTTCGGGCTATGAGGGTAAGGCTGAAGAAGAAGAGTTGATCGCATTGGCCGATAAAGCCGGCAGTGAAGATTTCTTTACTGAGATTGGGCTTGTGGACAGCGGTTCAAAATCAGAGAAAGAAAAAGGAAAAAAGGAAAAAAGCGATCAATACAAAGAATAGTACGCAATGACTTGAAAACGAAAGTTTCTCAATCGAAAGGAGAAAGACCGTGATGCGTAAAATAACAGTAGGGCTTCTTTTCTTGTGTTTGGCGCTAGTATCTGCGAACTCTCCCCTACAGGCCAAGGGCGAACCTGTATTCGTGCTTGCGTGGAGCGAATACCCATCCTGGAGCACCTTTGGGGTTCTCGATGAAGCCGGGGTGATCAATGGGAAAGAGGGGGAATTGGGAACTGTTGAGAAAAAATGGGGCGTCGATATTGTTTTAAAAGAAATGGATTATGATTCCACCATACAGCTTTACGCTTCGGGAAAGGCGGATGCAGTCTGCATTACGAACATGGATATTTTGAGCCCGTCACTTTCGGTTCCTTCGGTTTCGATTTTACCGACCTCGACTTCTTTTGGAGCAGATGCTCTCATTGTATCCGACAAGATCAAAAACCTGGAGGATCTGAAGAAGGTCCAAGTGGCGGGACTTGATCTTAGCGTTTCGAGTTACACCTTTGACAAGAACCTGGAATCACGGGGCGAAAATCCGGACAATTTCAAGTACGCAAACATGGATCCAGCAACCGCAGCGCTTCAATTCCAGCAAAAACAACTGGACGCCATTGTCGTGTGGAATCCTTTTGTTCTCGATACGCTTGAGAAGCGGCCGGATTCGCGCGTATTTTTTGATTCAACATCCATCCCGGGAGAGATCATCGATATGGTCGTGGCAAGCCGATCTGCTCTCCAGCGCCCGAAAGGAAAAGAATTCGCCAGCGCAGTGATCGAAGCGTTCTATGAAGTGAATAAGATGTTGGCTGATCCGGCCATCGGGGATGATACGTTGGTCGCTTTAGGGGAAAAATTCAGTAACCTTGGGCTTGAAAGCATGCGGGTAGTCGTGCAACAAACCAAATTTTACAGCTCTCCGCAAGAGGCCTTGCAACTGTTTGAAGGTCCGTCTTTGAAAACGACGATGGATAAGGTCGTGGGATATTCTCTTAAAAGGAAGATTATTCCGCAAGCGCCAACGATCGGCTACGGCCCTTCAGATGTGCAGCTTGATTTTGATGCTTCTTACATCAAAGCTGTTGCGGCCGAACCAAAAGCGTAAAACAGTTTAGTATATTGCGAGGAGAAATATCCTTTGATTGGAAAACCTCTGAGTCCGTCCGTTTTTTTCTTCGTGATGGTTCTTTCGTTTTCCGTATTGCTTGGAGGATATACCTATCTTGCCCGCGAACAACATAAGATAAACCCCCTGGATAAGACCATTCCAACCTGGAGCCAACTGGGGCAGGGGGTGGTCAAGATCGTTGTGCTGGATCACCGCTCCGGCAAACGTTGGATTGTTGAGGATTCTGCGGAATCCGGAAAACGGCTGTTTTTAGGATTTTTTTGGGGCATCCTTGGTGCCATCCTGATAGGCCTCCTCATTGGGTGTTTCCAGTTGCTGGAGGCGGCCTTTGCGCCTCCTCTGGCAATCCTAGCGAAATTACCCCCCACTGCGGCATTAGCGCTGTTTTTTGTGATGCTTGGAACGGGAACCGGCATGTATGTAGGGATCATCGTGGTCGGTCTTCTTCCCGCCTTAGCGCAGAGCATTTATCTCTCCATCAAGGCAATTCCGACCGAACTCATTAACAAAGCGCTCACTCTAGGGGCCTCCCGGACCGAGCTTGTCTGGAACATTATCATTCGGTATATTTTTCCGAACATACTGGATTCGATTCGTTTACAAATCGGACCGGCGCTTGTGTACTTGATCGCGGCAGAGTATGCCTGCGCCCAGATCGGGTTTGGCTACCGCATTCGACTTCAAGCCCGTCTTGTAAATATGGATGTCGTCTATCCCTACCTTGCCCTGCTCATTCTTTTCGGATTCTTTATGGACTGGCTCCTGAAAAAGGCACAGGCGAAATGGTGTGCTTGGTATGTCAAAAAAGAGAATTAAATCCGATGAATGAAACGGTCCTCGAGATCCGTAGCGTCAGCCATTTTTTCAGGAAGGGTTTGACCAAGAACTGTGTCCTCCATGACGTGAACCTGAAGGTCAAGGAAGGGCAGTTTGTGGGGCTTGTGGGTCCTTCGGGCTGCGGCAAGTCCGTTCTTTTCCGGGGCATTGTGGGGACGCACCCGCCGAAAGAGGGAGAGATCTTAATCTTTTCGGGCCAGGAGAACGAGGTCGCCCAAAAGAAAACGAAACCCGACCGGAATGTAGGCATCGTGTATCAGCGTTACAGCCTTTTTCCTTTTCTCACAGCGGTTGAGAATGTGGCGATAGGCTTAATGCTGGACCAAACAAGTATTCCCTCACGGCTTTTCAGGCCTTTGGGGTGGAGAAAACTCCGCAAACGCCATCTTCAAGAAGCGACCGCGATGCTTGAAAAAGTGAAGCTCAAGGACCATCTTTACAAATATCCTGCCGAGATGTCCGGCGGTATGTGCCAAAGGGTCGCGATTGCTCAGGCCATTATCCTGAAACCGAGGATCCTCCTGCTGGATGAACCTTTTGGTGCTCTTGATGAAGCGACACGGACAGAGCTTCAGGACATGCTTCTGACGCTCTACGCTGAAAACGTCAAGGCCAAGCAAAAGAACGAGAGGCCTCCTTACACGGTTTTGATGGTTACGCACGAGTTGACGGAAGCAATTCGGGTGGGCGACCGCGTGGTTGGGTTGTCGCCCTTCTGGAATTGGAAGCGGGATTTCCAGGAATTTCCAGGGTCCACGGTTGTTTACGATAAACCGGCCCCCGTTTTCTTGCCGAAACAGCCCGTCGACTTTCAGGCCATCGAGGAACAAAAAGACGAGATCACGCGCGCCACCTTTGATCCGAACTACACCAAAAACCATGAAGAGTTCATCCATCTTTGGGATAAAGTCTCGAAAGGATGAGCGGAAAGCCACACTGTCATGAAAAAGCCAGTTTATGATTTTCTTTTGACGACCGGAAGAGTTTTGAATTCTCTGGAGGCCAGCACCGTCATCCTCACGGGAAATGTGTATGACCATTTTTATTCTGACAAAACAGATGATTATGAGACGATGTTAAATTTTTTAAAAACCTCCATGAGTTTGCAAAGCAACATTATTGTGACCTATAAAATAACAGAAGGGATTAAATTTCAGAGCGCGAGTGATGCGAAACTCATTGCGAATGCCTGGTTGCTCCGGCAACAGAATAGAAAAAAGGATGAGGAAGGATTTGGATCTCTTTGCCAAAAAGCCATTGGGAATCCTACCTATGCTTTAGCGCTTTTGAGGGAAATGTGCCAGGCCGCTGACGGGCGCGATGTGGGCGGCAATCGCCTCTTAAGCAAGAAATTACTGATTATGATCGAGGGCGCGGAAGCCATCATCCCATTAGAGTCTCTTGGGCAGCTAAGCGATAGTGATCGCATCAGGATTCAAATATGTCTCGATTGGTTTAAAGACCCTGATTTTAATGAAAGCCGTGATGCCGTTCTTTTGATCACGGAATCCAAAAGTATGATTAACTCCGCGATCTCCCGATTGACAAATATCGTCGAAATTGCTGTTCTCTCGCCGGATGAGGAAAAAAGGGCGCATTTTATCCAATGGTTCAATAAGAAACAGGATCGTTCTCACCGGTTATCCTCTCCGAAAGTCGAAAAAGACCTGGCTCGGGATACGGCCGGGCTGAATATTCTTGCGCTAAGAAAGCTTCTGAAGAAAGCAGCTCATGCAGGCGGGGAAATTTGTCAAAAGGATGTAGCTACCGAAGTTCAGTGGTTCATTGAAAGAGAGCTGGGAGACATTGTGGAATTTAAGACGCCGGGGCATTCTCTGAAGGATGTCGTGGGGTTTTCGCAGATTAAGGATTATGTGAATAAAAAAGTGATTCCAAGGTTCAAGAGTACCGGCAAAGATAGCCTTCCAGGTCTCGCCGTCTGCGGTCCGATTGGAGCCGGGAAAACTTTTTTTTGGGAAGCCGTGGCTGCAGAATCCGGGATGATCGTTCTGGTGCTTGCGCGATTACGAGACAAATGGTATGGAGAAAGCGATGTCCGGCTTGAACGACTACGTCGGATGCTTTACACCTTTGTCAATGTACTCGTGTTTATCGATGAGGCTGACGCGCAGTTTACGAGCCTCAATGACCGGGATCAGCATGCCACTGAAAAAAGGCTTCAAGCCGGGCTTCTTTCCATGATGTCCGATCCGTTGTTGAGAGGGAAAGTTAAGTGGTTGCTCTTAACCGCGCGTATCGATAAACTTTCTCAGGATATGCTGAGGCCAGGGAGACCGGGAAGTCTCGTGATTCCTATGCTGGATCCTGAAGGGCAGGACCGGGAAGATTTCCTTCGTTGGGCCATTGAGCCTACCTTGGGACGAGACGTCTCCTCTGAAGTAACGAATGAGCTCAGAGAATTATCGAAGGATTATTTTGCGGCGATGTTTTCTGAGCTAAAGTCGGAACTTTATGCAGAAGCCGTGGGCAAAAAATTAGGGATTGAAGAGGTAAAAGCTATTATGCAAGATATCATCCAGCCTGCAGTAGGCCAGACTCGAGAATATCAAACCTTATGCGCCAAGATCTTTTGCAACCGGAAAAGCTTGTTGCCCGGAACAGTCGATCGTGAAGGGTGGCTCCAGAAACTCCAGAGTCTCAAAACCGGCGGGATCGGTTGATTGGCCCGCGTTCGGTGGCGTTATGAAAAACCCCCCAGATAAAAACCCCGCCTCTTTAGCGAAGCTGCGGTACGGCAAGAAATATTCATTTAACGCGAAACACAACAAAGATGTTCCTCTTGAAACATGGTTCCAGTATTCCAGCGAAGGATTGATTCTTTTCGTAGTTTTTTACACCCAGGCATGTCGCTGGTCTCAATGTCTCGGATGTAATCTTCCGTCCACATCCTCCCGTGAGCACATCGATTTTGAAGCTCTGATGAGACAGATCGATCAGGTTTTTCGTGATTCCAAAGTCCTTTCAAAACGGAGACTCATCCGAAAAGTCATCGTTAGCAATAATGGCTCCGTTTTGGACGAAGCAACATTTTCGTCGACGGCGCTCATTTATCTGATAGCGAAGATGAACCTGCTTTTGCCCAACCTTGAAATTGTAAGCCTGGAAACGCGGGCAGAATATGTCGACATGGAAGAACTGGAGTTTTTGTCCCGAGTTCTCAAAGAGGGAAAGACACCCACTATTTTGGAGCTGGCCGTGGGGGTTGAGGCTTTTGATGACCAGGTGCGCCAAAAGATTTTTAGGAAAGGACTGCCGCTGGAGGTTCTTGAGCAGTTGGCGAAAAAGATAGCTCCTTTTGGCTATCATTTGAAATGTTACTTTATGCAAAAACCGGTCCCTAAAATGAGCGATGCGGAGGCGGTCGATGACGTTCGAAAGGGCATTGATTATCTGAGCGAGATCTCACTCAAATACCGGTTGTCTATTAACATGCATTTGAATCCCACATTTGTTGCTCGCGGAACCTCGCTGGAAGAAGAATTTCTTAATGGGCGTTATACCCCTCCAAGTCTGCGGGATGTTCTGAAGGCAGTTTTGCATGCCGAAGGAAAGCCACTTTCTGTCTACGTAGGACTTTATGATGAGCATCTTGCCGTGAAGGGCGGATCCTTTATTCGTAAGGGAGATGCTCCCCTTATAAAGCGATTGGAGCATTTCAATCGGACACAAAACTATCGCTGCCTCCGGAAGTCTTTAACTTAACGGGGGTTCCCGCTCTGTTAGGATGGAGGTGTCTCCCTTCAAGAAACAGCAACCGGAAGTTCTCGGGTCAGGATCTTAAGGATTTCCATCTCTCCCGAGGTTATAAGCCAGTTGTCTTTGTACCCGACGCACAAGGACGGCTTCGGTGAAATCTTGATGATTTCGTCCGAGCCGCGTCCTTTTTTATTCCAATTTATTACAAGGAAGGTATGATAACGGGCATGGAAGCCATTCCTTTTATTGCCAAAGTGCTTTTATCGTCCGTGATTCTTGTCGGCGCTTCTTGGTTAGCTGGGAAAAACCCCATCCTCGCTGGTTTTATTATTGCGCTTCCGCTTATGTCCATACTTGCCATTCTTTTTTCATATTTACAATACCGGGATATGGCGAAGATCAATGAATTCGCAATCTCTATCTTGGCCGCGGTGCCTCTCTCGCTGACATTTTTTATTCCCTTTATTTTAAATAAATGGCTTAGGCTGAATTTTACAGTCGCCTATCTTTCCGGGATTGCGTGCCTTTTTCTTGCGTATTTGATCCATAGTTTTATTTTCAAGCAAAAGCCTTTTTAACTGGAGAATATCGTGGACTTTCTTAAAGAAATGATCCTGAGTTTCGACCATTCCATATTTTTCTTTTTTCAGTACCTGCAAACACCCTGGCTTGATTATTTTCTGGCTTGGCCCACACGCCTGGGCGAAGGCCAGCTTACTCTCAGCCTTTTAATTCCGGCGATTTTGTTTTTCGGTAAAAAAAAGAGTTTCCAATGCGTTTCTGCGACGGGCATGGCGGTCTTGATGGTGTCTTGGTTGTCGCCTGCCTTAAAGGCTTTTTTCCATCGCCCCCGGCCGCATATTTATTGGGGACATGTGAATGTTATTTTTTCAAAGCCGTTGAATGGTGCTTTTCCCTCGGGGCACACGGCGATTATTTTCTCCATCGCTTTTATTCTTAATCACTACTATCCTCAAAAAATGCGCTGGGCCTACGCTCTGGCGGCTTGGGTGGCCATCACCCGCGTCTATGTTGGCGCGCATTATCCTACGGATCTTGTGGGCGGCGCCGTTTTTGGCGTAGCCTGCGGTTGGTTTGCTTGTTGGCTCATCGCTTCTATCGAGCGACGAAACGCCAAGATCCAATGATGGCGGTTGTTGGATTTACGGCAACTTATGAAACCAAGCCTGGTTATTCCTGAAAACTGAAAGAAGGTCATGGAAAAGACGCTTTCGATTCAAGGGTTGCGAAAGGCCTACGGCAACATCGTCGCAGTGGATGGAATTTCTTTCGAGGTTCGGCCCAAAGAGATTGTTGGACTTCTGGGGCCGAATGGAGCGGGGAAGACAACGACGATCAATATGGTGCTCGGTGTTCTTTGTCCCGATGCAGGAACGATCCAGATCGAAGGCGTCGATGTGGCTTCGAACCGTTCCCAGGCGCTCGCGTGTACCAATTTTGCTGCGGTCTATACTCCTTTGCCCGGGAATCTAACGGTGGTTCAAAATCTCCGCGTCTTCGGTCTCCTGTATGAAGTGAAAAACCTTTCGAAACGCATCGAGGAGCTTCTCCAAGAGTTCGATCTTGATGTCTTCCGGAACAAAAAATGTGGTGTTCTTTCCTCAGGAGAACAAACCCGTGTCAGTCTCGCCAAGGCCATGATCAATCGTCCTGGGCTCCTTCTGCTCGATGAACCCACGGCGTCGCTTGATCCGGCCACGGCGCGTGAGATCCGTACTGGGATCCGTCAATTCGTGCGACAAGGGACAAGCGGCGTGCTTTGGACGTCCCACAATATGTATGAGGTGGAGGAAGTTTGCGACCGGGTGCTTTTCCTTTCCCATGGCAAGATCCTCCTTGAGGGAGATCCGAAAAAAATGCCGGCAGCACACGGCAAGAAAACACTCGAAGAACTTTTTATTACCGTTGCTCGGGAACCGCTTACGCTGGGGATGGGATAGCCGATGTCTTTTCATCGCACGTTCGCCATTGTCATCCGCCAGTTTTATCTCATTCGGGGAAGCTTCTCGCGAGTGGTGCCGCTTTTTGCGTGGGTCGCCGTGGATATGGTTCTCTGGGGATTTCTCACCCGGTATCTTAATACGGTCGCCATGCCCGGATTTAATTTTGTCCCGGCGCTTCTCGGGGCGGTTCTTTTGTGGGATTTTTTTATTCGCATCATGCACGGGATCATAATGGCGTTTCTCGAGGATGTCTGGTCGCGCAATTTCCTGAATATCTTTGCCACGCCTCTTTTGATGTCGGAATATGCTGGCGGTCTTATTCTTTCAAGTATCGCAACAAGTACCGTGGGTCTTGCCGTTATGCTTGTCATTGCGACCGCCTTTAAATTATCTTTTTTTGTTTATGGCCTTATGGTCCTGCCGTTCCTCCTGGTGCTTTTTCTCTTCGGGATTTCGCTGGGAATTTTTGGAAGCGCGCTGGTGCTCCGTTTTGGTCCGGCTTCGGAATGGTTCATCTGGCCGCTTCCGGCGCTGGTTTCGCCGTTTGTGGGCGTTCTTTATCCTGTGGCGACGCTTCCTCATTGGATGCAATGGATTGCGCGCTTCTTACCACCGTCCTATGTTTTTGAGGGACTCCGGGCAATCGTTTCGGGCGGGACGGCCTCTGGATGGGCGCTTCTTGCTGGCGGGTTTCTCGCTGTGGGGTACATCTTTTTAGCTTATGGATTTTTTTCGAAAATCTACAAGAGTGCTTTGCGTACCGGGCTCATTGCCCGCTACAGCGCTGAGAATTTAGGCTAAATAACTCCCGCTTAAATTTGTAGATTGGGGACGGTTCTCTTCGAGAGAACCGTCCCTGCAAATATGCAAAAACTTTGATGGGGTTATTTGGCACGGCTTTTAAGCGAACTTAAGTCTTCGCACGGTCACGTAGGTGATGGCGAAGATGCCCGCCTCGATCAGGATGGTCGCGATCGCCGCTCCCACATAAGAAAATGACGAGATTAGCATAAAGATCATTGGCAGTCCGATCATTGCCATGACCACATGGATCCGGGAATAAATGTGCGTTTTACCGCAAACAAGCAGGAACTGAACGCGGAAAGCGTTGGAGCTGATAAAGAGCACCGAGACGAGCAGAAGTCTGAAGGAGAGCACGGTTTCCGGATAATTCCCGCCAAAGATCGTCCGGATGATCGGATTTGCAAAAACAAAGATGAGCGGCAGGCAGATGAGGGAAATATTGATCGTGATTAGCTGGATGCGTTGCATGAATTCATAAGCCCGGGCCTTGCTTTTGTGGAAGATCTTGCTCAGGCGCGGGAAAAGCGCCTGGGAAAAAGAGGCCAGCGGAAAAGTTTGGCAGAGACCAGCGAGTTTCTCAGCGATGGAATAAAATCCCGTGATCGTGTTGTTGGTGAGAAGCCCCACGGCGAAAATGCGGGTGGTGGTGTAAGCATTGATCGCGACGACCGAAACGAAAATGTCCCAACCTGCCGTAAGCTGCCGGCGCAAACTTGTGTATCCCGGGAAACGGAACGAAACCCCTAAGTGCTTGAAAGCGATGTATTGTCCCCAAAGTCCGGTGATCAGAGCCACGCAAGAATTGATGAGCGGGACCATGAGGTAATCTTGAGGCCCCCGGACGGAAAAGAGGATGCACAGGACCGTGAGGATCCCGCCCGCGATATTGAGGTCGGCGATATACTTCATTTTTTCCGTGCCCTGGAAGAACCAGACCGGGAAAAGAGTGTTTCCCAGGACCGCGCCAAAACTCAGAAGGTAGACCCGCCAGTCGTCGTGAAACTTTGGAATGAAATAGACGGCGCAGCCGAGGATCCCAAGGCTTATGAGCGCCAGGACGATCTTCATGGTCATAACGGAAGAAAAAACCTTGTTGACTTCCGTGCGGTCGTGTTGACAAAGGGAGATTTCTTTGGTGGCGGAGATGCTGAATCCGTAATCGGTCAGGATCATGAAATACTGGACGAAGGCTTGTGCGAAGGCGATCAGACCGAATTTCTCCGGGCCAATGACCCTGAAAAGATAAGGCAGGATCAGGACCGGCAGGACGTAGGTGATGGCTTGCAGGACCGAAAGCGAAGCGAAATTACGGAGCACGGTTTTTCGCTCGTGAGGTTTGGCCATCCCATAAGTTTTCTTGATCTGCCGGATCAGTGAGCGCATGGGCCACAATCTACAGTGTTCTTGCAGTAAAGACAATAGCTCTGGTACACACCCGGTGTGTACAGGGTGGCGAGGTAGGTTTTGACGGTTTCTCAAAAGCGGAATACAATCCCGATTATGAAAGCGCTCTTCGTTACGACTTATACTGCTTATACTGCCCTCAGGACAGGAAAGGGGATTATGGAAATGAATGTTAAGAAGATGGTCGCGAGAGAGGTGCTGATACTTCTTTGCCTTTTCATAGTCATTGGGGCGTGTGGATATGCGGTCAGTACACTGCCTTCCAAATGCCAAGGGGTATTTCAGGTAAAATATAACAAGCGCATACACCAAATTACTAGCTACGATTACAATCTTTTTGAAGTAAAAAATAGACAGGAAAACAAGGCAAGGATTATTGCTTTTCTTAAAGGGACAGGTTTAAAGGACCCGGTCGATCCTCTTGCATCCCTCGAGGTGAAAACCATCGGGCAGAAATGTCCAGAGGGCAAGAAATGGCGTGATGTTGCAAGCCTTATTTTTTTGATAGCGATCGGCGCGTATCCAATTTATTGGCTCATTCGATTGACCCTTTGGGTGTTAAAAAAATCAAGGAAACAATGACCGAAGACCTGACAAACGAGAATCTTATAGTATGCTGAAATTTCCTGATAACTTCTTGTGGGGTGCAGCAACGGCGGCGTATCAGGTTGAGGGGAATAACGATCGTTCCGACTGGTGGCGCTGGGAAAAGGAGGCCGGGAAAGAGAATTCCGGTTTCGCGTGTTGCCATTATGATCTTTATGAGCTTGATTTCGATCTCGCGAAGGGGCTCGGGCATAACGCTCACCGTCTCTCCGTGGAATGGAGCCGCATTGAGCCGGAGGAGGGGAAATTCTCGGAAGCTGCCCTCAAGCATTACGTCGATGTCATTCAGGCCTTAAGAGCGCGGAATATTGAGCCTGTCGTAACGCTGCACCATTTCACGAATCCTATTTGGCTCGCGGACTCCGGAGGGTGGGAAAACAAAAAAGCTGCGGCTTTTTTTCTGCGTTATTCGGGACACGTGGTCCGCGCGTTGGCGAAGTATGTTCGCTACTGGATCACACTGAACGAGCCGACAATTTATTTTTCCCACGCTTATATTTTTGGAGTGTGGCCGCCGCAGAAAAAGTCGATCTGGAAAGCGATGCTCGTTAAAAACCATTTAGCTGCGGCTCATATCAAGACCTATCGTTTGATTCATAGAATTTATAAAGAACTCAAGCTTCAAAAACCTCTCGTCAGCATTGCCCAGCACATGCAGGCCTTTGTGCCGTGTACGAGCAGCGTGAAAAATAAATTCGCAGCATTTCTGCGTCACCAATGGTTCAATCTGGGACTTATCGATAATTTCGTACGACATAAAGCCCTGGATTTCATCGGGCTCAATTATTACTCGCGCCAGCTTGTGGACATCGAAAAGTGGGGGATCCGAAACTTATTTGCGGACGTTTGCAAAAGCACTCACCATCCTGTCAAAAAGAACGCTGTGGGTTGGGATATTTATCCAGAAGGGTTGTGTGATCTTCTGCTCAAGCTTAAGAAATACAACCTGCCGGTCATGATCACTGAGAACGGGATTTGTACTCCCGAGGATGCCCTGCGATGGGAATTTATTTTCGAGCATTTGGAGCATATGCACCGGGCCATGGAACGAGGTGTACCGGTTCTGGGGTATCTTTATTGGTCTCTCTTGGACAATTTCGAATGGGATAAGGGGTTTGGTCCCCGGTTCGGACTGATCGGTATTGATTACACCACACAGCAAAGGACGATCCGGGAAAGTGCCGTTAAATTCAAACAGGTTTGCCAGACGGGGGTTTTGTCTAATGCTTAGGGGACAGGCATTAAATGATTGCCTGTCCCCTAAGATTTTTTTGCAGCGGTTCAATTTTTCGCGTACATGATCTTGAGTTGTTCAATCGTCGGTTTTTGAGTGTAGTATTCGCCTTCCGGCCCGACGTAGCCGTCTTTGGTTCGCGTCACTTTGACTTTGGTGATACTGCCGTTCTTATTGGGGATATCCAACGTCAATTCCGCAGGTTCGGGTCTTTCCGCGATCGCGGAAGATTTCGCGTACATCGCCTTCAATTGATCGATGGTCGGATAATCAGGGTAGAACTCACCGTTCGGTCCAACGTAGCCATCACTATATTTCTGAAGTGTGACAGGAATATAGCTGCCATTGGGGTTCGGGACCGTGACCACGATCGTTTTCTCGGGCGCTTCGACCGCCGGGGCGTTGGAGGAGACCACGGAGGGTGGCGGTGTCACGACGGTGTATCCCGTGGGTTGTTTTACGTAATAGGTACTGTTGTAATAGTAATAATCGGTGTTGTCATAAACGATCACTTTGTTTCTTTGAGGCAAGGTGGTGATCAAGGCCCCACGAGGCGCAGCGACAACCACATAGCCGGAGGGAGTTTCCCGGTAGTAGGTGCCTTCCAGATAGTAATAGAGCATATCCGCGACTCGGAGGGAGATGCATCCCCACGGAAGGTTCCGGTGATAGTAGGGACGCGGTGGTGAATGGCGAAAAGAAGGTCCTGGGACATGGTTCTGGCGGGGACGCGGGGGTTTGGCGAAGGAATCTTTCGCCTGGACGAAGCAAAGGGTACTTAAAACCAGAACAAAGATCGAGATGCGACTCAGGGTTGGCTTTTTCATAACTGATCCTCCGTTGAGAAAATTCTGAAATACCTTTTTTGGAATCTTGCCTGATTAGACAGTGATCTTGTTGGAAAAGTTTCATCATTTGATAAAAATGCCTTAGGGGGAGCGGGGTTGGTATAATACGGCCCTAGCTTTCACATTTCAGATCTTCGGGGGAGTAAGCTTATGAGCACCGCCACCATCTTCGCGTCAGTCATTTTCGGAAGTATCGGTTTCGCGGCCTTTATTTATGGAAAAAAACAGTCGAATTTCAAGGCTCTGGTGATCGGTGTGATCCTCATGGCCTACCCCTATTTTGTGCAGAATCCTACAGCACTCTACGCGATCGGTGTCGTATTAACCGTGGTTCTCTTTGTGCCTTTTGGAGGTTGATCCTACGGGGGCTGGGGCGTTTTATTAGCTCGTGTTTTTTGGGGATCCATTCTATACTACGGCCACTATGCCTCTGACAACACCCTCTTTAGCACAGCCAACGCCGGCAAGTTTCTATGGTCTGGGTATTGCCCCGCATATTTTAGAAACGCTTCAAAGAATGAAATTCCATACGCCTACGCCTATTCAGCAGAAGGCTATTCCGCTTGCTGTTGCAGGGCAGGATGTGATCGGGGTTGCTCAGACGGGGACTGGGAAGACCCTGGCGTTCGGGGTTCCGATGATCCAGCGCCTCGCGCAAACCAAAGGCCGAGGGCTCATC
>MHFU01000131.1:0-7167 GCA_001804345.1 Omnitrophica bacterium RIFOXYB12_FULL_50_7 | reverse complement strand
AACTGGCCTATCAGGTCCATCAAAGCATTCATAAGCTCGATCCCAAGATCAAATTCGCGATCTTGATCGGCGGCGCTTCCATGCACAATCAGATCCAAGAGCTTCGCCAGCATCCGCGCATTCTGATTGCTACGCCGGGGCGTTTGATCGACCACATGGAACAGCGCTATGTGTTCTTGAATGAGATCAGCATTCTCGTGCTCGATGAGGCCGACCGGATGTTGGATATGGGGTTCGCGCCGCAGATCCAGAAGATTCTTCGAGTGATTCCCAAGGACCGGCAGACCATGCTTTTCTCGGCAACCATGCCGGACGCGATTATGAAGATCGCGGCGTCCCAGATGAAATTGCCGGTCCATATTGAGATCGCAAAATCCGGGACCGTGGCGGAGAAGATCACACAGGAAGTTTTTGTCGTAAAAAAGGAGGCCAAGAGAGATCTTCTCAAAAAAGTCCTGGCGCAGTATCACGGGACCATCCTTCTTTTTTCAAGGACCAAGATCGGCGCTTACAAGCTCACCCGCGCGATCCGTGAGATGGGACATAATGCCGCTGAGATCCATGCCGATCGGTCGCTTTCGCAGAGGCGGGAAGCGCTGGAAGGGTTCAAGTCAGGAAAATACCGCATCCTTGTGGCGACTGATATTGCGGCGCGCGGGATCGATGTTAAAGGGATCGAATTGGTACTGAACTACGATCTCCCGGATGACTCTGAGAATTACATCCATCGTATCGGTCGTACGGGTCGTATCGGGGACACAGGGCACGCGATATCGTTTGCGACACCCGAGCAGGGGAAAGACGTCAAAGACATCGAAAAGGTCATGCGCATGGCGCTTCCCGTTGCCGAACATCCCGAAATGAAGCTCGAAAGTTTTATCGAGCACAAGCCCGTCAAGGTGGCTTCCTTCGGCGGTCGTCGTTTCGGTCGGGGCGGTCGCTCTCGCGGCTATATCGCCGCCGCTTTCCGCAAGTCGCGTTAATCCCCTTCATATTTTTATTTCGCTGCGGCTTATTCGCTGCTGCCCGAATAGTTTGAGGAGCTCTTCTTTTCCGCGTCCTTCGCTTCCTTTTTTCTCCCCGTGCAGATTTTTCCTAACCTGCCGTCAATCATAGGGTTAGAAAAACTGTGTTTTTTTATGTAACTTTCTGCCCCGGGAAGCGTTTAACTGGGTAGAAGAAAAGGAGCCATGGATACGATGGAACAGACCGATGAAGAGCTGATGAGGGCGTATCAGGAAGGGGATGAGGAAGCGATGAGCGAGATCTTTGGTCGGTACCAGAAGAAGATTTTCAATTTCGCACTTCGGCTTCTGGGGCAGCGGGCTGATGCCGAAGATGCGACTGCCGATGTTTTTTTGAATCTGATAAAGACAGAAACTTCTTGGCGTCCGAGCGCGAAATTCTCGACATGGCTTTATACGGTTGCCCGCAATGCGTGTCTTTCTAAGCTTCGAAAACACCGGAATGTTTTCTCGCTTTCCTTTTCAAAAGGTCCCGGGGAAGACGAGACGGCATGGGACATTCCGGAGCCCGCGGTAGCAGCTACGGCGTTTCATCAAAAAGAACTCAGTGCACACATCAAAACCGCGATCGATAAACTTCCCGTTAGCCAGAGGGAGGTCCTGATCCTTCGGGAATATCAGGATCTTTCCTATGATGAGATATCGAACATCACGGGCGAATCCCTTTCCAACGTCAAAGTCCTTATTTTTCGGGCGCGGGAGCAGTTGAGACAGACCCTTAGCTTCTTGCTCAAGGAGGTGCAGTCATGAGTACCCTGAACCAGAATTACGATGAAAAGGTGAAGCAAGCGATCTCGGCATGGGTCGACGGCGAAGCGAGTCTGCAAGAAAAAGAACTCGCCGAAAGATCGGTCCGGGAGAATGTCGGATATGCACGCTATGCGGCGGAGCTCAAAAAGCTTACGTCTTCATTGAAGCGCTGGGAAGCGGAGGACCTTTCTCCGGATCTTCTCTGGCGGCTTCAAAATTCAAACGAAAGAGAGGGTTTTTCCATGAAAAACCTGTTCAGTAGTTTCAATGTCAGATTGGCGGGAGGGCTCGTCGCTGCCGCGATCGCGGTGGTCATCGTCGTGCATCTTCCCGAGGTCATGCAACAGGAACAAAAAGGGAAGGACGCGTTGCTTCTCAAAGCACGTCAAGAGCAGACGCCGGTTGAACAAAAAAAACCTGCTGAATCCCTAGCGCAACCTGCGGCTGAAGTGTCGAGATCCGTACGCGATGGGGTATCAGCTCCGGTGACAGCTCTGTTGGGTGTTGCGAAATTACAGGGGAATAAGGGAGGACATGGAAGTTATGCGCCGATGATGGCGCGGGCGGAAATGCGTTTTTCGGAAAACAGGGAGCTGTCGTCCAGTGCGGTGGGCGGATTGAGTTTTGGCCAGCGGCATTATCCAGCGCAGCCTGGGAATACCGAAGGCTACAACAAGGTTGAAGAGTTGTCGTTCAAAAATGTTACGAGCGATCCGCTTTCAACGTTCTCGATTGACGTAGATACGGCTTCGTACAGTAACTTGAGGAGATTTCTGACAGAAGGGCAAATGCCGCCTCAGGACGCAGTCCGAATCGAAGAGATGATCAATTATTTCCATTACGATTATCCTAAGCCGGACGGGAAAGAGCCTTTCTCGATCACGACCGAAATCGGGCCGTGTGCCTGGAATCCCGGGCACGAGGTTGTTTTGATCGGTCTGAAGGGCAAGGAGCTCGATAAGGCAACGATGCCGCCGAGCAATCTGGTGTTTTTGATCGATGTGTCGGGCTCCATGCAGTATCCGAATAAGTTGCCGCTTCTTCAGCAGGCGTTCCGGAAATTGACGAATCAGCTGAGCGAAAAGGAAAAGGTGGCGATGGTGGTGTACGCCGGCAATGCGGGGATGGTCCTGCCGTCTACTTCGGGTGCCGAGAAGTCGAAGATCCTCCAGGCGATCGATGGGCTCCAGGCTGGGGGTTCGACGGCCGGTGGAGCGGGGATCCAGCTCGCGTATCAAGTCGCCAAGGAGAATTTTATAAAAGGCGGCAACAACCGCGTGATCCTTGCCACTGACGGGGATTTCAATATCGGGGCTTCAAGCGACGCAGAAATGGTGCGGCTCATTGAGTCCAAGCGTGATGAAGGGATTTTTCTAACCGTGCTCGGGTTTGGTGAGGGCAATCTCAAGGATTCGAAGATGCAGCAGATCGCCGACAAAGGGAACGGCAACTACTTCTATATCGATTCCCTGATGGAGGCACAAAAGGTTTTGGTGCGCGAGCTTGGGTCCACGCTTTTCACAATTGCCAAGGATGTGAAAATCCAGGTCGAGTTCAATCCGGCGAAGGTCAAAGGCTACCGGCTGATCGGTTACGAAAAGAGGGTGCTCGCCAATGAAGATTTCAATAACGACAAGAAGGACGCGGGCGAGCTCGGGGCGGGTCACACCGTGACGGCGCTTTATGAGATCATCCCGGCAGGATCCAAGGAGGACACGGGGTCCACGGTCGATCCGTTCAAGTATCAGCAGCCCGACAAGGTCAAGGAAGGCAGTGACGAGCTTTTGACCGTGAAACTGCGTTACAAAGAGCCGGACGGCGTTGAGAGTCAGCTTATCACGAAGATCCTGAAGCCAGCTGCGGCGGGCGCGGTTTTCTCGGAGAATTTCAAGCAAGCAAGCGCGGTCGCGGAATTCGGATTGCTTCTTCGCAAGTCCCAGTTCAAGGGAAGCGCGAAGTATCAGGACGTGAGCGATACCCTGAAGGGACTCAAGAGCGAGGATAAAGACGGTTATCGTACGGAGCTCATCCAGCTCGTTGAAAAGGCTAAGGCCATGGACGAGACGCCCGTGAGCGGCATCCAGTTCAAGAATTAACGGGTGGCAATAAAAAAGGGGTCAGTCACCATTTTAGGCCTGCCTGCCGGTAGGCAGGGAAAAGGTGACTGACCCCTTTTTTTGCAACGGTGAAATAAGCGGGGACAGGCATTCAGTGACTTCCTGTCCCCTTTAAACTCTACTCAATACTTCCTGAATAGTTCGAGGATTTCTTCTTATCCTCGTCCTTAATTTCCTTGGGTTTGTCAGCGACCACGCATTCGGTCGTGAGAATGAGGCCCGCGATACTGCAGGCGTTCTCCACCGCGACACGAACGACCTTGGCCGGATCGATGACCTTGGCTTCAACCAGGTTCCCGAATTCGCAGGTTAGCGCATTGAACCCATAATCTCCCTTGTTATCGAGGATTTTTTTCACCACAACAGAACCGTCGAATCCGGAATTGTGGGCGATCTTGCGGGCCGGTTCCTGTAGCGCCCGGCGCACGATCTGGACGCCAGTGGCTTCATCGCCAGAGGCTTTCACATCATCGAGAGATGCGATGGAGCGCAGAAGTGCCACGCCCCCGCCTACGACGATGCCTTCGTCGATGGCCGCGCGGGTTGCATGGAGCGCGTCCTCGATACGGGCCTTCATTTCCTTCATCTCCACTTCCGTTGCCGCGCCGACCTTTACAACGGCCACGCCGCCGGAAAGTTTCGCGAGACGTTCCTGGAGCTTTTCTTTGTCGTAATCCGAGTCGGACCTTCCAATTTCCGCCTTGATCTGCTCACAGCGGGCCTGGATGTCTTTCTGGGTGCCGGCGCTGCCTACGATCGTGGTGTTGTCTTTATCGATTACTACGCGCTGGGCCGTACCGAGCATCTCAAGGTCCACGTTCTCGAGCTTCACGCCGAGATCCTCGGAAATGAACTTGCCTTTGGTGATGATCGCGATATCTTCCATCAGGGCCTTGCGACGATCCCCGAATCCGGGGGCCTTCACGGCCGCGATCTGAAGTACGCCGCGAATCTTGTTGACCACGAGCGTTGCAAGGGCTTCGCCTTCGATATCCTCAGAGATGATAAGGAGGGGTTTTCCGAGGCGAGCCACTTTTTCAAGCACTGGGACGAGATCTTTCACCGAACTAACCTTTTTCTCGTAGAGAAGGATGTAAGGTTCCTTCAAGACCACTTCCATCCGTTCGGCATCAGTCACAAAATAGGGCGACAAATAGCCGCGGTCAAATTGCATGCCTTCGACCACGTCGAGGTCGGTTTTGAGACCCTTCGCCTCTTCGACCGTGATCACACCTTCTTTGCCGACCTTTTCCAAGGCATTCGCGAGGAGCTCGCCGATCGATTGATCGTTATTGGCACTGATAGCGCCAATGGCGGTGATGTCTTCTTTGCCTTTAACGGCCTTGGACATTTTTTTGATCGTTTCGACGATCTTCGCGGAGGCTTTGTCGATGCCACGCTTCAGGGCCATGGGATTGGCACCGGCGGTGACGTTCTTCAGGCCTTCGGAAACGATTGCTTGGGCCAGGACGGTTGCGGTCGTGGTGCCGTCTCCAGCGTTATCCGAAGTTTTCTCGGCGACTTCACGTACCATCTGGGCGCCCATATTTTCATAGGGGTCCTTGAGGTCGATCTCTTTGGCGACCGTGACACCGTCTTTGGTGACGAGCGGCGCGCCGAACTTCTTGTCGATTACCACATTGCGGCCACGGGGACCGAGTGTGACGCTGACAGCTCTTGCGAGGATGTCGACGCCGCGTTTGATCCGCTGACGCGCTTCTTCTGAATACGAAATCAGTTTTGCCATCACTAACTCCTTTGGTTAATTTCCAATAACCAAGATACAAACACCAAACAAATTCCAATTACCAATAATCCAACAGGATTTTCGCCTTGTTTGAATATTGGAATTTTGTTTTTGGGATTTGTTTGGTCATTGTTTCTTGTGATTTGGTTATTTTTCTTCGTAGACTGCCAAAATTTCGCTTTCTTTGACGATCTTGTGCTTAACGCCGTCGATCATGAGATCGTCGCCGGAATATTTTCCAAAAAGAACGCGATCACCTTTTTTTACTTCAATAGTCTGGATCTTGCCGGATTCGAGCATTTTTCCCGCGCCGACTGCGATGACTTTGCCTTCGGTCTTTTCTTCTTTAGCGGTGTCGGGGAGGATGATGCCACCCTTGGTCTTTGCTTCCGCTTCAAGAACTTCTACAAGTACTCTGTCTGCTAACGGTCTCACGTTCATGTTTGAATCCCCCATTTAATTTTAGTTTTGATCTTTTAAGGGGACAGGCAAGCAATTAATGCCTGTCCCCTTTGAGTTTGTTCGCTAAGCAATGCCGTTGTTAATAATCGCCCATACCGCCCATTCCACCCATACCCCCCATGCCTCCCATGCCGCCCATACCACCGCCGCCCGGCATCGGGGGCATCTTCTCTTCTTCAGGAAGATCCGTGATAAGTGTTTCGGTGGTGAGAAGGAGGCCGGAAACGCTGGCCGCATTCTGGAGTGCACTGCGGGTAACTTTCTTAGGGTCAATGACACCGGCTTCGACCAGATCCTCGAAATGACCGGTTTCGGCGTTGTATCCGGTGTTGCCATTTTCGGACATGACGCGTTGGACCACGACGGAGCCTTCTTCGCCGGCATTAAAGGCCAGCTGACGGAGAGGTTCCTCGACCGCGCGACGAATGATCTCCGCGCCGATCTTTTCATCGCCCTTGAGCTTAAGGCCGTCGAGCGCGAGGCTAGCGCGCAGGAGCGCCACGCCGCCGCCCGGGACGATGCCTTCTTCCACGGCTGCGCGAGTTGCGTGAAGAGCGTCTTCCACGCGAGCTTTCTTTTCTTTCATTTCAGTCTCGGTTGCGGCACCAACATGAATAACCGCCACGCCGCCCGCGAGCTTCGCGAGGCGTTCCTGGAGTTTTTCTTTGTCATAATCGGAATCCGTATTCTCGATCTGTTTCTTGATCTGGCCGATGCGACTGGTGATGTCGGTGCTCTTGCCGGCACCTTCAATGATCGTTGTTTTTTCTTTATCGATGGTTACGCGTTTCGCGCGGCCAAGATCTTTCAGAGTGACGTTCTCGAGTTTGATCCCGAGGTCTTCAGTGATCGCCTTGCCGCCGGTGAGGATCGCGATATCCTCAAGCATGGCCTTACGACGATCGCCGTATCCCGGGGCTTTGACCGCGCAAACGGCGAGTGTGCCGCGGATCTTGTTGACCACGAGTGTTGCGAGCGCTTCGCCGTCCACGTCTTCAGCGACGATAATGAGAGGTTTCCCGGCTTTGGACGCGGCTTCGAGGATCGGGAGCATGTCCTTGACGGA
>MHFU01000130.1:3004-7642 GCA_001804345.1 Omnitrophica bacterium RIFOXYB12_FULL_50_7 | reverse complement strand
GAATTTCCGCTAATATCCTGGCCGATAAAAACCGCGATCCCACTTTCACCACGCGAACACATTTTTGCCCGATCGTCTGAAAAAGAGCGTGGATGTTCTTTTGGGCTAAAAAATCCCCATAATCAAATTCCCCGGGATTAAGCACCAGCCGCGGCGCGCTCAACTCGCCGTAAAGCCGCAGTTCATCCCCTACTTGTGGAAGCACGGGCGACTGGAGCAAAAACACTTGTACGTTTCCGCTTACTTTTCGAAACTTCCTGCGACCGCCCTCTTGTTTTGTGATCGAGCGCGCCTTAAGAACCAGCGAGACCGTGGTCTTCTTCCCGCGCGTCTTCACCTCGGGCAATGCGTCCACCACTCCACGCAAAGTGATCCGTTCCGTCCCCGCGAAACGCTGAATAGCATTCGCCGGCACGTGGGCATCGAACCTCGCCCAAAGCATTCCAGCACAACCCAAAAGAAGAACAAAAAGCGGAAGAAAGAGCCTTCCCCCACGCAAAAACCACAGAAAAACGATCCCTGAGAAAAGTCCGTACAAAAGACAGAGGACAGAAATATTCCAATACTTTTCCATAGCGATCCCCAGCGAAAACCCCAGCGCAATCCAAAGAAATGGCAGTTTCATATTGATTATTATACAATATAATATTGCATTTAATAAACTGTTTATTGCGGAAAACCGCCTTGAAAAAGGTTGCAGGTGTATAAAATCGTGGAGGGCGCAAATAAAACCGGTATCCGGAGGAGACCTACGATTGGCTACATGCCACTTACTTCAACTTAACTTCCAGTACCGGAAAACAAGGAACAGGGCGAGAGCTGAAAGAAAAAAGACTAGCAGGATGTGTTGATAACGCTGAGTCGACGGCATTGGGGATCCGCTTCCCTTAGAGGGTGAGCTTAATCTCTCTTCCCTGAACATCCAAACGGACTTCCCCATTGCCGATTGCTTTGACGGTGGCTTTACCTGAAATGGGATCTCCCACTCTCACGATCGCGTCATTGATCACGGCCATAGACTCACCATTAATGCTCATAATACCCGTAAGCCGGTAGAGGGTCCCGGAAAAAATCCTGAGCGGCGCATGGGGCGTGCCCGTGACCGCTCTTAACGTGTCCATCGTTTTGGGATAGCTGCTCCGAAGCCCAACATAAGAAAGTCCGGCAATAACACAGACACCCAGAACTCCTAATGAAATTTTCCAGTAAAGCCTTCGCCGTTTAGCATAGGATTGCTGGACCCGGACGAGCTCCTGTTCAAGACTAGCTCCCATCGGGTCACGATCATACGCCTTCGGTGCCGAAGGAGGATGCGCGGTCTTCGGCTCTTGCACGCGGCTTGTTTTTTCCAAGGCTTGCTGGATCAGACTCATACGCTCACTCCTTGAAGATCGGCTTCGGCACATTCCACCAGTACCGGATCAATCACAAAAGTACTTCTGGCATAAGCGGCAAGCATTGCTCGATCCGCCAGCACGTTAATAACCCTCGGGATCCCCGAGGAAAGCTCATAAATGCGTTGCATGGCGTCGGTGGTAAAAAAATTCTCTCTCGCTCCCGCCACATTCAAACGATGCGCAATATACTGCCCCGCCTCTTCCAGACTTAGCTCCGGCAAGTGACAGCGCACGGCGATGCGCTGACGGAGTTGTTTGAGGTCCGGACGCTTGAGAAGCTCCTTGAGCTCCGGCTGTCCCATCAGAATGATCTGCAAAAGTTTTTGCGTCGCGGTCTCAAGATTCGACAGAAGACGGATCTGCTCCAGAGCCCGCGGCGGAAGAAGCTGCGCTTCGTCGATGATCACCACCGCGTTAAATCCCTTGGAAGTCTCCTCAAGAAGAAAACGGTTCAGACAATCAAAATATTCCTTACGCTTTTTCGCCTTCGGCTTCAGCCCGAAATCCTCGACGATCCCCTGCAAAAGCTCCAGCTCGGAAAGTTTCGGATTGAAAACCAGCGAGCTATGAACATTCTCGCCAAGCTGTTGGAGAAACATGCGTGAAAGCGTCGTCTTCCCCGCCCCGATCTCGCCGGTGATCTGGATGAACCCCGCACGCCGATCCACACCGTAGCGCATCGCGGACAGTGCAGCCTGATGATGCCGGCTCAAATAGACGAAACGCGGGTCGGGTGTAACATTAAACGGAGACTCGTTCAGTCCAAAAAAAACTTCGTACATGAGCATTCCCCTCAAAGAATCGTTCGGCACTCCCATCTAAGCAACGGCAAAAAAGGAACTCCCCTTAAGAAAAACTCCTCTTAACCGCGGGAGAACGTAAACTCAAAAACACGGCCATCCTTGCGCGCAACATAAATGTTGAGTGGATGGCGGCCCTCTTTCGAATAAACCTTCTTTTCCCCGCTCATCAGATCACGAGCGGTCATTTTCCCCCTGATCCCGGCAAGCGCCGGAAGATAGATCGTAGCACTCTTTTCTTCATTGCCATTATTGACCACCACCAGGAAATAACGTTTACCCCGGCTAAAAAGTGCAGTTTTAACTTCCCGCGTCGCCGAATAACTGACAAGCGGTGTTTTGAGATAGTTCAAAACCCCAAGCACCAGCTCCGGAACCGGCTCCATACCCAAATGAATGATCTTTCCCTTGCCGATTTTCTTGATGTAGCCGACCGTCTGTTTTCCATAAGTCCCGAGATCCGCCTGGATCTTTTCGCATCCCTCCGCCTTAAAAACATAGACCGAACTATTGACCGCGATCGGCGTGGCGCCCTTGCTAAGGGTTATTGTGAATTGCCGTTTGAACTCAAAAAGAGTGCGCTCTGGCTCTTCAAACCCTACGATTTGATACGGCTGAAAATCATCGTCCTTGCGCGGGAACGAACGGAACGCCACCAAAGTCCCGCCCTCTTCCACGTAACGGCGGAGATTTTGATGCGCGGACCTCTCAAGCCATTGGTTGCCGGAATAAACAAACACTTTCTTTTCGGGAAGCCTCCGTCGAGGATCGCACATGTCATAGTCCACGTCCCCTTTATAAAGCGCAACGAGAATGGGGCTATTGTGCGTAAGTGTCCGGGCCGCGTACTGGAGCGGGTTGAAGATGACACCGATCTCGGTCAGCTTTTTAAGCGAAGTCGGCCTCAACTGCCTGAAAACGGAAACGATTTGTTTAAAAACATCATAAAGTTCGCCGCGTACCCGACCCCACTCATTGATCGGCGACATGTACCAGTTGTCGCGATTGACAAGCATGTACCAATTCCATCCTTTGGCCCCAGCTAAAAATGCGGAAAAACAGATCATCCTGTAGTGATTAGGCGTGAGCACACTGGTTTCATAATGACGGCCGTGCCAGATCCCGGACTGAAATTCCGCGATAAACGGAAGCTTGGAAACACTTGAAAGGTAGCGGATCTTGTCGCAAAGCTTGCGATGCTCGAACTCATCTTCTTTGAGTTCATTGGAAGGATAGAGATCCACCCCGACCCCATCCGCGACTTCCTGAAAAGCAGCCCAGTCATGCGCGTAAAAGAAAGGATAGACGTTCAAATAGATCGGAATATCGACCCCCAGCTCGCGATACATTTGAATGCTTCCCCTCGCGACCTCCCGGGAATACCCATACTTGAACTTGAAATAATCAAGATGCCGCTTGAGCTCTTTATCCCCCTTAAGCGGAAGTCCCTTTTCGCCAGGCAGCATGGTCGCAATGAAAGGCGATGCTTCCCGGAAAGATGCGTAATTCGTGCCCCAACATTCGTTCAGGGCCGAAAGATCACCTTTGTAAAGATCGCGCATAAAATCCTGAAAGAGTCCCGGCTTTTCCGAAAGTCCATACTGCGATCCGAACACGTCCGGCCACGGATCGATCTCATTATCCGCCTGAAGCATCAGGATATGACCGTTCTTACGCGACGCAAGATAGGGCATGAAAACTTTGCTTACCTGCTTCAAATATTCCTTGGCGTAAGACAGAAACCGGGGATGCAAACGATGATATTTATAGGCATAATCAGGAACGCCATCGCGCGGCCATTCGCTGTAGATATAGGGCCCCGGACGGAGGAGAAGCCAAAAACCTTCTTTGCGGGTCAATTCGAGAAATGCTTTGAGATTGCGAGCTTCGTCGGTTTTACCGGTAAAATCAAAATGACCGCGCTTATATTCGTGGAAATCCCAAGGAACGTAAGTGGAGATGATCTCGAGGCCCATTTCCCGGACGCGACGGAGCGTTTCACGCCAATAGTTGGGATTGAGACGCCAGTAATGAACTTCGCCGGAAATAATCGGAATTTCTTTCTTCCCAACAAAGATCTTCTGGTTTTTAATCTCGACTTTAGGCATCCACCACCACAAGGTTGACCGTGCGCCCCGGAACGATAATGACCTTCTTCACGACCTTCCCCACAAGCAACTCTTTCACACGTGGGAGCTCCAGAGACATCTGTTTAATCGCGTCGTTGCTCTGACCATGAGAAACGACCATTTTCGCGCGCACTTTACCCCCAACAAGAATCGCCATCTCAGCCTGAACCTCAACAAGATATTTTTCATCATACTCGGGCCATTTTTCATAAGCAAGCGTCTTGGCGTGACCTAAACGTTGCCATAATTCTTCAGCCACATGAGGCGCGAGAGGCGCTAAAAGGAGCAGGAATTTCTCGACCACTTCCGTCG
>MHFU01000130.1:1226-2920 GCA_001804345.1 Omnitrophica bacterium RIFOXYB12_FULL_50_7 | reverse complement strand
AGCCGCCACACTTTTCCGAGAAACCGATAGACGCCTTCCACGCCGGAATTTGCCCACGGCTTTGTCATCTCTAGCGGCCCCATGAACATTTCGTAAAGCCGGAGACTGTCGGCGCCATATTGCTCGATCATTTCATCGGGATTCACCACATTACCACGCGACTTGGACATCTTCTGGCTGTCTTCACCGAGGATCATGCCCTGGTTCGTGAGCTTTTGGAACGGTTCGAGTGTTGAAACGACTCCGATATCATAAAGCACCTTATGCCAGAACCTTGCATAGAGCAAATGGAGCACCGCGTGTTCCGCGCCGCCGACATAAAGATCCACATTCATCCAGTATTTTTCCTTTGGGAGATCGATCGGGGCCTTCGTGTTTTTCGGATCGAGATAGCGGAGATAATACCAACAAGAACCCGCCCATTGTGGCATCGTGTTCGTTTCGCGCAAAGCCTCACCACCACATTTTGTGCACTTGCACTGGAGCCAATCTTTGGCCTTGGCAAGCGGCGGTTGAGCGTTGCCTGTCGGCGTGTAATCTTTCATTTCCGGAAGCACAAGCGGCAATTCACTTTCAGGAATAAGCACAGGACCGCACTTCACGCAGTGCACGACAGGAATCGGCTCACCCCAATAACGCTGTCGACTAAAGAGCCAGTCGCGAAGTTTATACTGCACCGCTTCCTTGCCGATATTTTTTTCCTCGAGCCACTTCGTGATCTTTTCCTTGGCTTCCGGTGTGGGTAATCCCGTAATAAGTCCGGAATTGACACTCATGCCATCGCCCACGAATCCTAACGATTCTTTCCCTTCCGGCGCCTGCACTACAATTTCAACCGGGAGTCCGTGAGCTTTGGCAAATTCAAGATCCCGAGTATCGTGCCCCGGCACAGCCATGATGGCACCCGTCCCATACCCCATAAGCACATAATCCGCGATCCACACCGGAATCTTCTTGTCATTCACGGGATTGATCGCATAAGCACCGGTAAAAACACCGGTCTTTTCTTTGGCAAGATCCGTGCGATCAAGATCGGATTTGTGCGTCGCAGTGGCCACATAATCCAGAACAGCCTTCTTTTGGGCCAACGTCGTGATTTGTGCTACCATCGCGTGCTCAGGAGCTAAGACCATATAAGTCGCTCCAAAAAGCGTGTCCGGCCGCGTCGTAAATACGGAAATTTCAGATTTTCCGCCAGAAGGCGCCTGCCGGCCGGCAGGCAGGGATCCGTCCTTTGGCAGAGAGATTTGAAATTTGACCTCCGCACCGATGGACTTCCCGATCCAGTTGCGTTGCATCTCCTTGATGGATTCGGACCAATCCAGCAAATCCAGATCCCTTAAAAGACGTTCGGCATAGGCCGTAATCTTGAGGATCCATTGGCGAAGCGGACGGCGGTAAACATCCTTGTGGCCTTTACGCTCACAAGTTCCGTTCGCATCCACCTCCTCGTTCGCGAGAACAGCCTTGCAACCATCACACCACCACACCGGGATCTCGGATTCGTAGGCCAGACCTTTTTCGAAAAGTTTCATGAATATCCACTGGGTCCAACGATAATAACGGGGATCCGTTGTGTCGATCTCGCGTTCCCAGTCATAGCTGAAACCGACCCGGCGGATCTGGCGTTTGAAGGTCTGGATATTCTTTTGAGTGGTCTCACGAGGATGTGTGCCGGTCTCGATAGCGTATTG
>MHFU01000130.1:0-1214 GCA_001804345.1 Omnitrophica bacterium RIFOXYB12_FULL_50_7 | reverse complement strand
CCAACCCATGGGATGCAGGACATTGAACCCACGCATTCGTTTATAGCGGCTAACGATGTCGGTGGCGGTATACCCCTCGAGATGACCGACATGGAGGCCAGAACCGGAAGGATACGGGAACATGTCGAGGACGTAATATTTGGGCTTGTCCTGGCATCTATCTTCTTTTAACTGAAGGTTGCCAGGGCTAGTCCCTGCCTGTCCGGCAGGCAGGCAATTAACCGTTGAATTTTCTGATGGAGAATTGGGCTTGTCGCCGCCGGGCTCGCCGGCCGCGATGCTCGTGATCGCGGAACTCCGCTCAGACTTGACGTCTTTCGCTTCGGGGTCAGGAGAACGAAAGGTCTGATGGTCAGCCCAGTAGGTTTGCCATTTTTTTTCGATTTCGTCGAAAGGATACTGCTTAAATCCGCTGGCCATGAATGGGCTATCCCCTAGAGGTAAAATACTGCGGAGAGAGAGAGTCGAACTCTCATGGTATTGCTACCGCTGGATTTTGAGTCCAGTGCGTCTGCCAGTTCCGCCATCCCCGCAAAAACTGTAACTTTATCAATTACAAGAGGTTACGACTTCTTTGACTTTGGCATCAGTCTTTGAAACATCCTCTTGTGACCGATTTGTGTCTTTTTTGACGCTTTTAAGGCCAAAAACCCCATCCAGAACGCCGACCGCTCTCGCCTGATGCTCCGGGCTCAAATGGCTGTAACGCATCGTCATTTGAATTGTTGCATGCCCTAGAAGCCTAGAAACCGCAACGAGGTCAACCCCGCTCATCACCAAATGAGAGGCAAAAGAATGGCGAAGCGTGTGCAAACTCACACCATCAATCTTTGCCTTCACCAATGCGGCATCAAACGCCTCCCGATGGTACGAGGTGAAGATATTATTCGAATCCGGTTGCTTTTTCAATGACAGAATCAGATTTTTAACCGTTTCGTTCATCGGGATCACACGCCCTTTACCTGACTTGGAATCCCGAATATGAATTTGCCCACGGTGAATATCTATATCAGGCCATGTCAAAGCCATCATTTCACCCCTGCGGCATCCAGTGTTTAGGGCAAAGGTCACAAAGGCCAACAGCTCACCTTGGCATGAGGCATAGAGTCTGCCAATCTCATCCTGAGAGAGAAACCGCAAGCGACCATTATTCTCCCGAAGCTTTCGGAGATTAGCGCAAGGATTAGGGCGGATTAGCTTCCCCCACTCCTTAG
>MHFU01000129.1:4822-8925 GCA_001804345.1 Omnitrophica bacterium RIFOXYB12_FULL_50_7 | reverse complement strand
GGCTCATCCAACTCTGATTTTTACTGGGGTCGGGATAAAGATCCCGACCCCAATCCTGCAACAAACCTGCAACAAAATTCTTTGAAAACGGCGTTTCGTCAACCTCCGATGCGCTCCAATGACCTCTATTGCCCTCCAATGCAACCAAGGATAATTAAAAGAGTTACGTCTGGTTTGAAGTAACTTATTGATGGGATTGAGATTTCAGAAAAAAGGATGGAGCGGGATACGGGAATCGAACCCGTCTCAACAGCTTGGGAAGCTGCCACATTACCACTATGCTAATCCCGCAATTTTTGCATAAAACGCCAAACAGTATTCATCCTTCGCACCAAAAAGATACGGCTCGTACAGGTGCATCACGCACCTGACGAAGCCGCAACTGAATCATTGAGATTCAGTGCGGGAACACCAACGCCTATGCGCTGGTGCCGCAAGCAGATCGAAACTTGTGGTTTCGATCTGCGGTCGAACCCGTCTCAACAGCTTGGGAAGCTGCCACATCATCACTATGCTAATCCCGCCTGATCCTCGATAAATTATTCGATAGAAGATCAGCGCTGTCCTTGTCGACCATTTTAAAAAAGAAACAATCGACAAGGGCGCCCGACTTGCTTTGTGCGACCTAAATCTTACAGATTTTCTTTAAAACTTCCAGGCGTTTATCAAAGTGCTCGCGTTTCACTTCCCGGAGGCGCTCGAGTCCGAACTTTTCGACCGTAAAAGACGCCACGATCGTCCCATAGGCAATCGCAGTCTTCAGGGTCTTCAAGTTCACGGTACGTGCCGCAGCAAGATACCCCATCACACCCCCCGCGAAACTGTCCCCCGCCCCGGTCGGATCGTACACACTCTCGAGGGGATATGCCGGATAAAGAAAAACACCTTCATGGCTATACAGAAGCGAGCCGTGTTCGCCTTTTTTAATGATCACGTATTCCGGCCCCATGTTGTGTATCATTTGCGCGGCCTTGATAAGATTGACCTCGCCCGTAAGCTGGCGCGCCTCGCCGTCGTTCATAAAGACCGCGTGAACGCGACGAAGCACTTTCTCCACCGACGCACGCTTGTTCTGAATCCAGAAATTCATCGTATCGCAAGCCACGAACTTAAGCGAAGAACCATGCACCTGATCAAGCGCGCTGAGCTGCAGGTCCGGATCAACATTCGCCAGAAAAACAAATTCCGGTATCGTCGCGTATTTGAGTTGCGGTTTAAAATCCAAAAGGACATTGAGATCCGTTTGAAGCGTGATGGCCGAATTCATATCCGCCTCATATTTGCCCTTCCAATGAAATGTCTTGCCCGGAAGAGTTACGAGATGGCTCAGATCGATCTCTTTATCGGCGAGAACTTTGCGATACTCCTCCGGAAAATCCTGTCCCACCACTGCCACCACCCCCACCTTGGTGAAAAAGCTCGCTGCATACGAAAAATAGGAAGCCGAACCCCCGAAAACCGTTTGCAGAGCGCCAAAGGGCGTCGAAAGCTCGTCAATTGCAACAGTGCCGATCACGATCAGATAAGGCGTTTTTGCCATTTTTCCATTCCTTCCAGTACTTTTTTAATGCAGTTGACGTTTGAGTTTTCGCGCTGCACTTTCAGGGTCCTGCGCCGCAAAGATCGCCCGAACTACCGCAACCCTAGACGCCCCTGCCGCAGCCACCTCCCGGATATTTCCAAGATCAATGCCCCCGATCGCAACCCAGGGGATCCGGATTCTCACGGCAGCTTGCCTGACGAATCGTAATCCCACGGATTTCACACGGGGTTTCGTGGGCGTCGCGAACACCGGACCCACACCGATGTAATCCGCCCCATCATCCACAGCCGCCAACGCTTGCTTCAAACAATGCGTCGATTTTCCGACCCAAACCCTCAAGCCCGCCTGCTTCGCCAACTTGCGCGCCACACGAACCGGGATATCCTCTTGTCCCAAATGGACCCCCTCCGCGCCGATCGCAAGCGCGAGATCCATGCGGTCATTCACAAAAAAAAGCTTATGCGCCTTTTCCGCGATCTTCTTGATCCGAAGTCCTAACCGCATCAAAACAGCATCCGACAGCACTTTCGAACGGAGTTGAACGATGTCGGCTCCACCCCGATATGCCGCTTCGATTTTTTTTAGAACATCCGGGCTGTCGACTTTAAGATCCGTCACGGCATAAAGACGAAAATCATCAAAAACTTTTTTCTTCCAATCCATGACCTTACGCTAGCTTCAGGATCTTGATGACCCGAGTCGAGGAACGGCCTTTAACGAGCGGGATACGCTTCACTTTTCCGCCCCAGGAAAGGACTTCCCGGGCGCCTACGATATCCTTAATTGCCCAATCCGCGCCCTTCACGAGCACTTCCGGTTTGATCTCCAGGATCAGCTTGAGAGGCGTCGGATCATTGAAAAGGACGGCATAGTCGACGCAGGCGAGAGCGGTAAGAACTTTGATGCGATCCTGCTGGGAGTTTACCGGACGATTCGGATCTTTATAGGTCCTGACCGAACGGTCCGTGTTCACACCGACGATCAGCACATCGGCAAACGTCCGGGCCTTTTGGAGATAAGTCACATGACCGAGATGGAGAATGTCGAAAGTACCATTCGTAAAAGCGATGCGTTTCCCCTGCGCCTTGAGACGCCGAACTGCCGCAGACAACTTGTTTTTCGTCAGGATCTTGGAGGCCATGAGAAGAGCAAAAGCTCCGGATTATTACCGTTCATCATTTTTTGTAATCGTTCAGCAACCCACTTGTCATCCTGAGGAGCGTAGCGACGAAGGATCCCGATTTTAGATCCTTCGCTTCGCTCAGGATGACGCATCTGAAAGGGTCTTAGCCGAAAAGGATTGTTTCCACAACCTCGCAAATCCCGTGAAGTGCCGCCATATGCGCTTCCTGGATATGCGTGGTTTTGTGGGATCGGGCTATGAAACAGATATCCACGGCATCCTTCAAAACACCCCCGTCTTTACCGGTAAAACCAAGCGTAAGGATCCCCTGGCTCTTGGCCTGCGTGATCGCATCAAGAATATTAGGAGATCGGCCGCTCGTGGAAAGCAATACAAGAATATCCCCTTTTTGTCCGAGCCCCTCGATCTGTCGGGAAAAGACCTTTTCGAAACCAAAGTCATTACCGATCGCGGTAAGCGCCGCAATGTCCGCCGTAAGCGCGATGGCCGGCAAACTCATGCGCGTCTTCTCAAATCGACCGACAAATTCGGCGGCGATATGTTGGGAATCCGAGGCCGATCCTCCATTCCCGCACAAAAGCAACTTGTGCCCGGTCTTCAGGGCTTGAATGATGGCATGCGCCATCTTGTCCAGCACCTCAAACTGAGCCGGAACGAATGTTTTCTGAAAAACTTCCTGGTGCCCTTGAACGATCGTTTCGAAAGTAGTTTTCATGGGTTAACCGAAGAATATCTTGGCCAGCTCGTACATATCCGCCGGCACTGTTTTCAGTTCACCCACCGCTTCTTGGAGCGGCACGGCCACGATATCCCGACCACAAAGACTGACCATATGACCAAACTGGCCCTCTTTAACAAGTTGAACTGCCTTCACACCAAATCGGGTCCCGAGCACACGATCGAAAGCCGTTGGCGTACCGCCGCGCTGAATATGACCAAGTACGGTTGAACGAGTCTCGTACCCTGTTTTTTTCTCAATGAGTTTCGCGAGGCGATCCCCCACACCTCCAAGAAGGACATGCCCAAACGCATCGAGCTCCTTATTGGTTATGACAAGTTCTTCACCCTTGATCGAAAATCCTTCGGATACGGCAACCACACTGAAGTTCTTGCCGCGCGCGCGTTGTTTTGTAATGTAACCGCAGATCTCATCAATCGTCAGCGAAACTTCAGGAATGAGGACCACGTCCGCGCCGCCGGCAATCCCCGACTCAAGCGCGATCCATCCGGCATGTCGTCCCATGATCTCGACCACCATCACGCGATCATGCGACTCCGCCGTTGTTCGGATGCGATCCAAACACTCCGTCGCGATATTCAAAGCCGTGTCATAACCAAACGTGTAATCGGTCGCATTTAGGTCGTTATCGATCGTTTTCGGAACCCCGATGATCGGCATTCCGTCTTTGAAGAGTT
>MHFU01000129.1:536-4785 GCA_001804345.1 Omnitrophica bacterium RIFOXYB12_FULL_50_7 | reverse complement strand
GCCACCCCGCGGGAGGATCTCCGCAACCGACTTCGCGTCCAGCTCCACAAAAATATTCTGAATGATGCCCTTCCAACCTTGTTTGAATCCGATCACGTGCCAGCCTTCGGCTTTCGCTGTCTGCACGACCCCGCGGATGACCGCATTAAGCCCCGGACAATCCCCGCCCCCTGTTAAAATACCAATGCGCTTCATGTGTTTCTCCTTTATGTTTTCAGTAATCGAACAAAAGCCTTTGAATATTTCGGATAACAGAATCACCCGTAACCAAGATATACTTAGCGCCAATACCGTTCAGTTAAGGCAAATAGTCCTGATATCACACGGGGACGGTTCTCTTAAAGGAGAACCGTCCCTAAAGATCTGATATTCGGATCGGTTCTAAAGCCCTGGCACAGCGTCATCGATTCCCTTCACATCGCAGATCACGGTCAGCGGATTATCGAGCCCCAACAACCGCTTCACACGCTGTTGAACTTCTTCCTGCAATTCCGATAAGACCGCCGGCACATGCCCGCCCGCCCAAAGCACCAAGCGAAGCTTGATCTCGACATTCTTACCGGTGATAAGGACTTTTGCCTTCACACTTTTGACAAGCGGAAAACGCTTAACCGCCTTTACCGCCGCGTTTCCGAGCGTGCTGGCCGAAACCACCATCGGACCGATCTCGCTTTGAAAAAAAACCGCTTCGTTCGGGCGTCCCGCCTTCACAAGCATCTTCGCGAAGGCAAGTCCAAGAACAATGAGTACAAGCCCGACCACCCCCACCTGAGCCGAACGCCAAGGACTTTGATAGATTTCCTGAACTTTCAGGATTGCATCATCAAATGCCAAAAGATGCAGAGAAACAATGATCATCAAACTGCCTAGCGTCAAGAGCGCGAAAATCGCGAAAATCTGGGCAAAGGCGTTGGAGACCTTCATTTCGTTTCTTTGTTCGATTCCGATTCGCCCGTCTTCCCCGTACCAATGATCGTCGATTCGATAAATTTCGTGGTGACAGAGCCCTGACGAAACCGCGGATGACTCAGGATGCGCGTGTGGAGCGGCGCGGTCGTCTTGATCGGCTTCACTTCGATCTCGCGAAGTGCCCGAAGCATGACCGTAATCGCGTCCTGTCGGCTCTTGCCATAGGCGATCAATTTCGCGATCATGGAATCGTAGAAGGGTGGGATCGAATAGCCGGTGTAAACATGGCTGTCCAGACGCACGCCCGGACCGCCCGGCATGCGCCAAACTTCGATCTTCCCAGGAGACGGCATAAAATTATTGTCCGGATCTTCGGCGTTGATGCGACATTCGATCGCATGCCCCGTGATTTCCACTTGTTCCTGGGTAAAACTTAGTTTTTCGCCGGCCGCGACGCGCAGCTGTTCCTTTACAAGATCAATCCCCGTCACCATTTCGGTCACCGGATGTTCGACCTGAAGACGCGTATTCATCTCCATAAAATAGAAATCCTCGTTCTTATCGAGCAAGAATTCGATCGTTCCAGCGTTCTCATATTTGAACGCCTTCGCTGCCCGGATGGCCGTATCGCCGATTCTTTTGCGAATCTTGGCGGAGAGGCCGGGCGCGGGAGATTCTTCGATGAGTTTTTGGTGCCGGCGTTGAACTGAACAGTCGCGTTCGCCAAGATGCACCACATTGCCGAAACTGTCAGCCATGATCTGCACTTCGATATGGCGCGGCTCTTCAATGAATTTCTCGATATAAACTTCGCCGTTGCCAAAGGCGGCCTCCGCTTCAGTCTGGGCCGTAAGAAACGCACTGATGAGCTTGCCATCATTGTGAGCGATCTTGATGCCTTTGCCACCGCCCCCCGCGGAAGCCTTAACGATCACGGGATAGCCCAGTTTTTTCGCCAGACGCAGGGCCTCTTCCTGGTCCTTCACCGTCCCCTTACTACCAGGAATAATCGTAACCCCGGCCTTTTTCATCTCAAGTCTCGCGACCGATTTGTCGCCAGCCAGGCGAATGGTTTCGGGTTTCGGGCCAATGAACTTGATCTGGCAGGATTCGCAGATCTCCGCAAAGTGCGCGTTCTCAGCCAGGAATCCATAACCCGGATGAATAGCCTCGACGTCCGCGATTTCGGCCGCGGAGATGAGGGCGGGGATATTGAGATAGCTTTCAGAGCTCGGGGCTTCGCCGATACAAATAGCCTCATCGGCCAGTTTCACGTGCAGGGATTCACGGTCCGCCTTGGAAAAAACTGCCACGGTTTGAATGCCCATTTCACGACAGGCGCGAATAATACGCACCGCGATCTCACCACGATTTGCTATTAGGATTTTTGAAAACATGACTTTTCCCCGTATGAAGGATTCCTGTTGGAGAAGGTTTCGGAATCAACCCTTTTTGATCTTCAGGATCGGCTGGTCATATTCCACGGTCTGGCCATTCTGCACCAGAATCTCAATCACGGTCCCGCCCAACTCTGATTTAATCTCGTTCATGAGCTTCATGGCTTCAATGATGCAAAGCACATCACCGTCTTTCACCTCTTTACCGACGCTCACATACGAAGGTTGATCAGGAGCCGGAGCCGCGTAAAATGTTCCAACCATCGGCGAACGCACGATCGTCACACCTTCCTCGGCCACAGGTTGCGTGGCCGCCGCGGGAGCATTGGCCGGGGCGTGCATGACTGTTCCGATCGGCGCCATCACCTGCGGCGCGCTCTGCATCACGATCCCGCCGTTGGCCATCTTTCGAAGCTTGATCTTCGCGTTGTCCTTCTCGATCTCGATCTCGCCGACATTATGCTCGGCCATCAACTCTAAAAGTTCTTTGATCTCCTTGATATTCATTTTCGTTTCCTCGCAATAAGCGCTTTTTTCACGGGTTTTTTTGAAGAATGAACGGAATTCGCTTTGGAAGCGAAGGCCACGAGACCTCGCAGGCCCAGGAGATAACTGTTTTTGCCAAACCCCGTCACCTGGGCAACGCATGCTGGGGCGGTCATAGAATGCTGCCGGAAATCCTCGCGTTTATAGATGTGACTTAAGTGAACCTCCACAGCCAGAAGGCCGCAGGCCGCCAAGGCATCGCGGATCGCAACGCTTGTGTGGGTGTAAGCGGCTGGATTGATCAAAATTCCGGAAAATTTCAGGCGCGCGGCACCAATACGATCCACAATCTCGCCTTCGTGATTGCTCTGGAGGATCTCCACCTCTACGCCGAGCACCGCGGCTTCGTTCACAAGAGCCTCATTGATCTGTTTCAACGTGACTTTGCCATAGACCGAGACTTCCCGTTCCCCCAAAAGCTGCAAATTCGGGCCATGAATCACAAGAATTTTTCTCATAAGAAAATGCTCTCCGATGCGATTCTAATACTGTTCTCCATTTGATTTTAGTGGTTAACAGTACTGTACCGTATACCCCTAATTTCAAATGTCATGCGGCACTAAACTATTCCTTAGCGGCCGCTCCTTCAGGCCACCGCGAAACGCATACCATATCCCGGAACCGATACCGAACGAATAAATCACACTATCCATCAAAAGCGTCAGCGCAAGGGCCCTCTCCGGCGAAAGATAACGACTAAAAAGATACAGCACCCCCGCTTCCCTCACACCCAACCCACCGATCGAAGGCGCCATACTAACGATGCAAACAACGGGTATCAAGATAAAAAACTTCCAGAAGTTGATATCGGCCCCAATCGAGAGAGAGAGCCAGTAATTCGTGGTGATAAAAACCGCTTGTCCCACAAACGAAAGCAGGATCGCCGCAAGCACTGGCCCCTGATGATGCCGGTAACCGTAGATCGCGTGATAAACTTCGGCGAGCTGGAGCTTCCATTTTTCTTTCGGGATGAGCCTGGCAAACCCCTTGAACAAACGGGCAAAACGCCGGCTCGTAAAAAAAGCAACAAGGAACACAAGCACCCCACAAGCCCCGTAAACTGCGTAATTGATATAAGTGTTTTCGGCCTCTTTGCTAAAACATATCAGCCCGATACCTGCCATAACAATAAGCGCCACAAATCCGAGCAGGCGGTCCAGCAAGATCGAAGTCGCGGATTCGATCTTCTTGCCCGAATGTTTATAGGCGTAAACGACCTTGGCCACGTCCCCGCCTACGGAGGAAGGCAGCATCAGATTATAAAAAAGCCCCACAAAACCGAGGTGATAACACTCACGAAAGGTCATGTGGATATTCTGAACCTTGAAGACGCACTGAAGACGAAAAGCAAGAAAGGCAAGGCCGACGAAATAACCGGCGATCGCGGCGGCAAACCA
>MHFU01000129.1:0-474 GCA_001804345.1 Omnitrophica bacterium RIFOXYB12_FULL_50_7 | reverse complement strand
AGACAACGAGCGTTATCGTTGCAAAACTGATGCCGAAACGGAGGATTTTGCTTTTAGCGCCGCTCATACGCTCTGGGAGAATTTGATCTGAAGCTGGGTGATAAGGGTTTCGAGCATTTTCTTTTCCTCGTCGCTCAAATTCCCCTGGGTCTTGTCACGAAGCGCAATCAAAAGATCGATCGATTCCTTGGCACCTTCGGGGTTGAGCTCGGTCTGCTGGGTCATGGGATTGGGGATCTCTCCAAGGTTCATGAGGGCTTGATACCCGAGCGATTGCACAAGACTCAGGAAAACCTTTGATGTTTCAGCGGGCTTGGATTTGGCGGCCGGCTGAGAAGTAGCTGCCTTAACCTTGACACTTTCCGCCTGTTCCTTCCAACTTTCATCCACCTTCTTTTCCGAAAAACGAATATCTTTGTCCGGTTCCATAGCCATCCTCCCATCGCGAAATTTATGCATCATGCTTCCTGCGTA
>MHFU01000128.1:2544-7335 GCA_001804345.1 Omnitrophica bacterium RIFOXYB12_FULL_50_7 | reverse complement strand
CGGGGCAGATGAATTCGCAATCGGATGTGGACGGGCTTTGGGAGGTGAATCCGGAAAAGTCGCTCCAATATGTTTTTGACGCTGTCCGGAAGACGCGCGAAAGTCTCAAGTCGAATATTCCGCTGATCGGTTTTTCCGGGCTCCCGTTTACTTTGGCAGCCTATATCCTCGAAGGAAAAAGTTCTCGTGTTTTTCTAAAGGCAAAACATTTTATGATGACGCAGCCTGTAGCTTGGCATTCCCTGATGGAGAAGATCGGTCGCGCGGTCATTCGCTACGTGAATGGTCAGATCAAGGCAGGGGCTGACGCGATTCAGCTTTTCGATAGCTGGATCGGGTGTCTTAGTCCCGACGAGTATCGCGAATACGTCCTACCGCATTCCCGTGCGGTGATGAGCGGGATCCCCCAAGGGGTTCCCGTGATCCATTTTGGAACAGGCACGGGTCCCTTTCTCAAAACATTCCGCGAGGCCGGGGGCGATGTGATCAGCGTCGATCACCATATCGCGCTGGATCAGGCCTGGGAGCAGGTCGGGTATGATGTTGCCATTCAGGGAAATCTGGATCCCCTGGTGCTGTGTGGCCCCTCCGAGGCACTTCGTGTTCATGTGAAAAAGATCTTGGATCAAGTCAAGGGAAGGACCGGCCATATTTTTAATCTGGGACACGGCATCGTGCCCCAAACACCGGTTGATAATGTGATTCGCTTGATCGATCTGGTCCATGAGTTGAGCGCCCGGTAGCTGTGGCAACGCCCAGGAAAGTCCTCATCATCGGTGGCGGAATATCAGGATTGGCTACTGCGTACCATCTGTCCGAACTCGCCCGGCAAGGTTCTTTTCCTCTTGAAATCACACTCCTGGAATCAAAACCCCGTTTCGGGGGCGTGATTGAGACCCGGTCTCGCGAAGGTTTTCTGCTCGAAGGAGGACCCGACTCGTTCATTTCCGAAAAACCCGCCGCATTGGAACTCTCCAGGCGTCTTGGGATGGTGCAAGAAGTGATCGGGACCAACGAAAAATTCCGGCGCAGCTTCATTTACAAGAAAGGTAGGCTGGTTCAAGTCCCCGAAGGTTTCTATTTGATCGCGCCGTCGCAGATCAATGCTTTCATCAGAACCCCCCTTCTTAGTTGGGCGACCAAGTTTCGGATGGGATGCGAACTTTTCATTCCGAAACGTCTGGGAGGAGGGGACGAAAGTGTTGCGAGTTTTGTCCGCCGTCGTTTCGGGGAGAACACACTTCGCGAGGTGGCTCAGCCCATGATCGGCGGAATCTATACCGCGGATCCCGAATATTTGAGTCTGGAAGCGACGATGCCTCAATTTCTTGAAATGGAGCGCACCTATGGCAGTGTGATCCGGGGACTTTTTGCGCGGAAAAAACATGGGAAGAAGAATTCGTCTCGCGCTGCCAGCGGCCCGCGTTACAGCCTTTTTCTTTCTTACCGACAAGGGATGGAGCAATTGACGCGAACGATCGTGTCGCAGTTGCCGGAGGTTCGATTCAAAGTATCTTCCGCCGTAATGGAACTCAAACACTCCGGAAGATGGGAAGTCATGACACAGCAGGGCGAGAAGTTTAGCGCGGATGCTGTATGTCTTGCCTTGCCAGCTCAGCCAGCCGCCCGGCTTCTGGGAGAAGTCGCTCCATCTCTTGCCCGGGATCTGGCGGCGATCCCTTACGAATCGGTGGCAACGGTCAATTGCGCCTATCGCCGGACCGATATTCCCCATTCGCTGGAAGGTTTCGGTTTTGTGGTCCCCGCCTTCACCCAAAGGAAAATAGTAGCGTGCAGTTTTTCGAGCGTGAAGTTCGCCGGCCGAGCGCCTGAGGGAATGGTACTTCTACGTGCTTTTGTGGGAGGCGCGCTTCACCGGGAAGTTTACGCGTTGGAGGATGATGCCATGGTTCGCACAGTGACGGAGGAATTGCGCCATTATCTTGGAGTTGAAACCCGGCCAGTGTTCACTTCCGTGAGTCGTTACCCCCAGACTATGCCGCAATATCAGGTGGGACATCTTCATCATGTGGCATCGATTCGGTCCCAACTGGCCGCATTCCCTGGACTTTATCTCGCCGGGAATGCTTACAATGGTATTGGAGTTCCGGATTGCATCAAGAGCGCCGAATTTGCGGCTAGCGCAATCGTGAAGCATATTCAGCCAGAACTTGCGCATAGAAATGTTTCTGTTGCGGAGAAAAGCTGAAATGAACTTTGATCACATCCTACTCATTGGGTACGGCGCGCCTTCACAACCCGAGGAGGTTATGCCCTACCTTCGTGCTATGAGTGAGGGGAGAGGAGTTCCGGAAGAGTGTTTGAAGGCCATGGCCAAGCACTATGACGTGATCGGGGGAGCCTCTCCGTACAACGAGCAGGTCGCAAACTTCAAAGCTAACTTGGAAAAAGAACTCCATTCGGCGGGGATTACACTGCCGGTCTTTATCGCGATGAAAAACTGGAATCCTTTTTTCAAAGACGTTTTGCCGGAAATTCACAAGACGGGATACCGGAGAGGACTTGCCATTCCTCTGACGCCTTACCGTTCGGCCGCTTCCGGAGCGGGATACAAAGGAAGTCTGGAATTCCTTATGTCTTCGCCGGCAATGGCGGGTCTCAATTACCAATTCATTGAAGGCTGGTATGACCAGACTCTTTTTATTGAGGCGGAAGTCGAAGAAGTTTCACGTGTTTTTCAGACGATCGATCCCGCAGAGCGAGCCGGAACTCCGATTCTGTTCTCCTTCCACTCGTTGCCGTCCCATCAGGATCCGGCTAACCCGATGTCTCGCTATGCCGAGGAGGTTCGCGTAGCGAGTGCGCTCGTGGCGGAGCAATTGGGACATAACAAGTGGACCGTGGTCTATCAATCTCGTCCGATATCGGCCAGAACAGTCTGGATGAGCCCGGAGATCGAAGAGGAGGTCAGGGCGCTGGCGGCGAAAGGTGAGAAGCGCATTATCGTGGTCCCTTTGGGTTTTCTTTGCGATCATGCCGAAATTCTCTATGATCTGGACCATGCGGTTTGCGGGGTGATCGAAAAAGCGGGGATGCAATATTTGCGTGCGAAAACAGTTCTTCACCATCCCAAGATCTCAGCGTTGTTCAAAACGCTTATATGCCAACGAAGTCTTAACTGAAGATAAGGAGTTTAAAGTCTTATGTTTATCCGCCAATTGAAAGATTGTCCCGAGTTTATTGCAGGGGATGCTTGTTGTCTCCGCGAACTTCTGAATGCCAAAACGGACAAGCGTGCTTATCGTTACAGCCTCGCCCATGCCATCGTAAAACCCGGTATCAAGACGAAGCCTCATGTGCTTAAAACTTCCGAGGTTTACTACATATTGGAAGGGAAGGGGCGGATGAATGTGGACAACAAGGCTGCGGAAGTGGGGCCCGGCGCCGTGATCGATATTCCCCCCGAGGCTATTCAGTGGATCGAAAATATCGGCAAGACCGATCTTGTGTTTCTCTGCATCGTCGATCCCGCGTGGTGTGTCGAGGACGAAAAAATTTTAAAATAATAGCTTTTTTTCAAAAAAAAGTTTTTCAATACCTTCTGCTTCGGATATACTTCTCACTCAATCAATCAAGTACTCCCAATAAGGACGTTTTATGTACCCCATTCTCGAAAAGAAAAGCCTGAATAATAATGTGGAAGAAATGGTGATTCGGGCACCGTATGTCGCGCGGCATTGTGAGCCAGGGCAGTTCATCATCCTTCGCGTGGATGACGAAGGGGAGCGTATCCCTCTTACGATCGCGGAATATGATCGTAAGAAGGGGACCGTTTCTATCATCTATCAGGTGGCGGGTTTTACCACCCGAAAGCTTAGCAAGAAAAAAGTCGGCGAAGGGATCGTTGATTTTGTGGGGCCTTTGGGCCAACCCACGGAGCTTCATTCTATCAAGCGTGTGATGGGCATCGGGGGCGGCGTTGGCGCAGCGCCTCTTTATCCCCAGCTGAAGAAGCTGAGTGAGATGGGGACTTCGGTCGATGTCATCCTTGGCGCGCGTAGCAAAGATTTTATTATCCTCGAAGAAAAATTCTCCAAATTCTGCAAGAACGTTTATGTGACGACCGATGACGGGAGTTATGGGACCAAGGGTCTTGTCACGGAAAAACTTAAACAGCTCGTCGATGCGGGTGAAAAGTATGATGAGGTCATTGCCATTGGGCCTGTGATCATGATGAAGTTTGTCAGTCTTCTTACCAAACCGTGGGGCCTCAAAACCAATGTTTCCTTGAATCCCATTATGGTGGACGGTACGGGTATGTGTGGCGGATGCCGCGTGACGGTGGGCGGCCAAACGAAATTCGCCTGTGTCGACGGGCCGGATTTTGACGGTCACCAGGTAGATTATGACGAATTGATGCGCCGGCAAAGTATGTATAAAACAGAAGAAGCTCATTCTTGCAAGATCGGCTTGAGGGTTGATTGATATGCCTCCCAACATGAGCCCCAAAAAAGTTCCTATCCCAGAGCAGACGCCCGAAGAGCGGATCAAGAATTTTAAGGAGGTCGCGCTTGGGTATACGCCTGAGCAGGCCAAGGAAGAAGCCTTCCGGTGTCTTCAGTGCAAAACGCGACCTTGCGTGGCGGGTTGTCCTGTTAATGTCAAGATCCCCGAATTTATTAAAAAAGTGGCGGAAGGGGACTTTGATGAAGCTTTCCGTATCCTTGCCAGTGAGAATTGTCTGCCGGCGATTTGCGGACGTGTATGCCCGCAGGAAACCCAGTGCGAGATCTTGTGCGTGCGCGGTAAAAAAGGGGAACCTGTGGCGAT
>MHFU01000128.1:2017-2526 GCA_001804345.1 Omnitrophica bacterium RIFOXYB12_FULL_50_7 | reverse complement strand
CTTTGTGGCGGATCACGCGATGGAACACATGACGCAAGAGACCCCCGAGATCAAAAAGAATGGGATCAAAGTCGCGATCGCGGGAGGCGGGCCTGCGGGGCTAACCTGTGCCGGAGAGCTGGCGCGCAGGGGTTACGATGTGACGATTTTTGAGGCACTTCATGCTTTGGGTGGCGTTTTAATGTACGGGATCCCGGAATTCCGGTTACCGAAAAGGCTTGTGGCCAAGGAGATTGCGAACGCTCTAAATCTGGGCGTCAAGATCGAGAAAAATGTGATCATCGGAAAGTCGATCAAGGTGGACGAGCTTTTCGAAGAAGGATTCAAGGCTGTTTTTATCGGATGCGGCGCCGGTTTGCCATCCTTCTTGAAGATCGAAGGGGAAAATCTGAACGGTGTTTATTCTGCCAATGAGTTTCTGACGCGCGCCAACCTCATGAAGGCCTATGATTTTCCGAATGTCCCCACGCCGATCAAGATTGGAAAACGGGTCGCGGTGGTCGGTGGCG
>MHFU01000128.1:681-1897 GCA_001804345.1 Omnitrophica bacterium RIFOXYB12_FULL_50_7 | reverse complement strand
AGGAAGAAGGCATTGAATTTATCACCCTTGTGGGACCCAAGAAAGTGGTCACGGAAAACGGTAAGGTCGTCGGCATTGAATGCATTAAAAACGAACTGGGACCCGCCGATGCCGGCGGAAGAAGACGGCCGGTCCCTGTTGAGGGCAGCGAATATGTCATTGCCTGTGATATGATCATCCCGGCCATCGGCCAGAGCGTTGAAACAGCCCCTGTGATCCGGGACGCCCCCTTTGAGCTGACCGCCTGGGGAACCTTTAAGGTGGACCCGGATACCATGCAGACTTCCGTTCCCGGCGTTTTTGCGGCAGGGGATGCCGTCACCGGGCCTGCGACCGTGGTCGAGGCAATAGCCGGCGGCCACAAGGTGGTCACAGCCATTGAACGGTATTTAAATCAAAAAATGGACCTGTTTGACGAAGAAAGAAAACAAAAAGAAGCAAACCCCGTATCTGAAGAACCGGATTATGTTCCCATCCCCGAAAACGCAGGGGCCGTCGCCAGGGCTAGGGCAAGCTTTATGGTGCCGGCAAAACGCACATCCTCTTTCGACGAAGTGGACCTGGGGCTTTCCGAGGCTGCGGCCCAGGGCGATGCGGCTAAATGCCTCAACTGCGGAGGATGCTGCGAATGCAAGCTCTGTGTGGATACCTGTAAGGCCAAGGCCATTGATCACGATATCAAAGATGAGCGGGAAATCGTGGATGTGGGCTCCATCATCATTGCCACGGGATTTGATCCCCTTGACCCCACCCCCATGAGCCAGTACGGGTATGGAAAATATACCAATGTGTTTACCAATCTTGAATTTGAAAGATTGTCCAATGCCACGGGCCCGACCCTGGGAAAACTCCTGAAACGGGATCTGAACGACCGCCTGAAATTCACCGAGCCACCCAAAAGCGTGGCCATTCTTCATTGCATCGGCAGCCGTGACATCAATTATCACGAATACTGTTCCCGGACCTGCTGCATGTATGCCTTGAAATATGCCCATCTCATCAAGGACAAATGCGGGCACCATACCGAAGTGTATAATTTTTATATAGACATGCGCTGCTTTGGAAAAGGCTATGAGGAATTCTATAAAAAAGTCCAGTCTGAAGGCGTCCGCATGATCAGGGGCAAGGTTGGCTCCATCAAGGAAGGGCAGAACGGAATGCTGACGGTGGTGGCCGAAGATACCCTGTCCGGCAGAATGCTGTCCATTGATGTTGA
>MHFU01000128.1:0-229 GCA_001804345.1 Omnitrophica bacterium RIFOXYB12_FULL_50_7 | reverse complement strand
TTAATTAAAAAGGAGTCTTGATATGAGCGAGTTTGAACCAAAAATAGTGGGGTTTTTCTGTAACTGGTGTACCTTTACCGCTGCAGATCTGGCAGGTACCTCCCGTCTGTCGTACCCGCACAATATTAAAATCATCCGGATGATGTGCAGCGGCATGGTGGATCCCAAATATGTGATCAAAGCCTTCCTGAACGGGGCCGACGGGGTCCTGATCGGCGGGTGCTGGCCC
>MHFU01000127.1:6173-6317 GCA_001804345.1 Omnitrophica bacterium RIFOXYB12_FULL_50_7 | reverse complement strand
CCTCGGAGGCAGTCCCAGACATGAACGTCGATGCCGTCCCCCGGTTGAACTCCACCTGCCCGGTGCAGGAGGTCATTGCTCCGGATGTAGACAGTCCCACCCGTCTGGAGAGGACACAGCTCCGAATCCGGGGTCACGCCGTGC
>MHFU01000127.1:1711-6144 GCA_001804345.1 Omnitrophica bacterium RIFOXYB12_FULL_50_7 | reverse complement strand
ATCCTGGGGGCAAGGGCGTTCATCGGAGCCCTGAAAGGTAGTGATGACGCCGATCACCGGCGTCATGGGGACGTTGTAGTCCGTTGGAACGGTGACGTACTCGCCAAATTTGTCGTCCCAGTAGTAGGTGATCCCCGACTTGAGGCTGGTTTACACCACGTCGACAGGTTTGATTTGCTGCAAGTTCATTTTCCCGCCTAGAAAACCGGTGAAAAGCCCGATAATTCGGGAGTAGTCGTCAACCGTTTTAGCCTTTAACCCGGAGTCCCGTAAATGCTGAATGAACAATTCACAGGCAGCCTGTAGGGTTCTCATGGTCATTTCTCAGCGTCCGGCAACATGGCCGTCAAATCGACACCTGCATCCGCCATGGCTTTCAAACCTTCGGCCATACCCTTGGCGTTTTCGAAATCCCCACCCGGCAGTTGGGCTGATCCGATTTCAGTATCGTTCATGCTGACGGTGACCTGGACAACATGCCCACCGGTGCCGTCCTGGAACACCTCGATCAGGAATTGCTTTTCCATTCAGGGATTGCCGTCATTGTCGGCGGGGATGCCCTCGACCTCAAGGCTGGGATCGTCCAGAATCACGCTGAACGCCCGTCTGGTTAAAGCAACCGAACAGGAGTTGATATCCTGGGGCACGATTAACCGGCTTTTGAAGTCCAGGACGATGCAATCCTTGCCGGCCAGATCCATCAGCAACCGTCGGATTCGAAGCCGGTCGACGACGGTTTGAGCGTCGAGGATGACCATCAAGTCGGCTATGTCCAAAGTCCCCCAAAAGCTTCTGCCCAGACCCCCGAAAACGGTGCTGACGATGCCAAGGGCTGAAGCAGTCAAGGCCAGCAAAAACAATCTGGCCTCGGAGGTCAAGTTGCCAAGACGATCCAACCCGATGCCGGACTCTCCTTGAACTTTCCTCGTTGCCGCCAGCCGGTCGTCAATCTCAGCCCGGATTTCGTTTTCTTGTTTTCTCAGCAGCCGGACACGCCGTTCCGCTTCGGCCAATGCCGGCCTTTGTTTCTCTCCGATGAACATGTCGTTGTTGACGTATTCCCTGGCCTCACGTGCATCCTGGTCGGCCTTGATACGTTCGGCACGGGCGGGGAGGTACTTGAACAGTTCTGATTCCAGGTGCTCTACGCTGGTTTCATACGGCATGATGGGCATTATAGGGGCTCCAATTCGGGGTTGAGAAATTTGCCGGCCTCACTCGGGTCGGGTGGGCAACGGCAGGCCACCGTCAACAACCCAGAACTTGGCCGGACTAAGCCGACCTCCCCAACGATATTTCCCAGGGAGTTTGCCGGTGTATTCGGGGGATGCAGCTTTGACCCTATTGTGTTCAGACGTTTGAACACAACCCTGTCCGGATCATAGACGGCGTTGCAACGTCCGGAGTGAACAATAGCCGGACAGAAACAGGACACGACCGTGCCCTGTTCAACTGGACGACGGGGGTGCCCCGGTCACCCCGCCAACATGTCCATAATGGAATTCAGGTCATCCTGGATGGCCAGGGCGTTGACTTTGACTTGCATCAGCCGATCCCAATCGGTTCCGCCCAGATCCAGCATCCTCTTTACGGACTCCGGGTCGAGCCGGTATGTCCGTTTTCCACGATCCGCACCTTTCCCGTTCTGATGGGGCATGAACTTCAATCCCATCTGACGGGCAATGTCCTGAAGGAGTTTCATGGGTTGCGGCTGGCCGGACTCCCCGGCCGGTTCGCCTTTTGCTTTTTCAATCAGATTGCCGAGCTGTTCCTGATCCAGGTTTTCCAGAAACGGATCATGGTGTAACCCGTCGGATGTAACAGATGCCTCTTTTGTTTTATCTAAAGAACCATCTGTTACATTTTTCCTGGAACGACCCGGTGCCGGACAAACGTTGATGCCCAGCTGCAGCTTGAACTGCCGTTTGACACTAGGCTTTTTCAGATAGTCCATCCACCCGTCGAGTTCCACGGTGCCCCCCAAGGTGGGCAGCCCATTCAACGCACCATGGACGACACCAGCTGCCTGCATGGCTTGCCAACGAAGGATAGCCCCAATCGTCTGATTGGATTGAGTGGCGGTCACACCGGCCATCGCCGATTTCTCATCCTTTGCAGCCAGGACTTTTTTGATGCCCTCATCCCCGCCGGACACTGCACGGACTGAATTGAACCGTCGGATCTGCTGCCTGAGTCTGCCGTCATCATCAGCCAGAACCAGTTCCGGAATGACCTCCCGGCCGTAGAAATCGGCTATCAGCACTTTCGTTGCCCGGCGGCTTTCGTCCGGAGTATGATCACGATCCAGAACCCGGTGGGCTTCTTTGACGGTCATGCCGTTGGTCGGAGTTGCCGCAATTTCCCCGGCATGTTCGACCTTGAGGGCTACTTTATCGGCTCGTTTCTCAGCCTGCATGACCTTACGTTCATCCTCGGAAATACGGCCGTTTCCGACATTTTCTGCGTCCGATCCGTCTACAATTTCACAGCCCTGGGCAGCCCAGTATGCCCAGAAATCCGCCCCCAGGTTACGACGGGAGCGGCATTCATGCACGACAGTCCGGACGTGGCTGTCCAGGTGATCGGCATCCGCCGGAGCACGTTTGATTTTTCCGTCGGCACCAAGGTGTTCTTTGATCAACCCGTAGGTGGCGTCCCTCCCCTCCAGAAGCGCTTTTCGGTAGTCATCCTCGTTCAGCCACGGAGCCCGGCCGTGTTCCGGAACATAGGCCATGATCCATCGGTAGTTTACGACACGTGGACGTCCGGCCATTTGGATCAGATCCTGCCAGGTACTGGAATCCCCCCAGCCGAACAGGAAAACCGTGTCGAAAGCGGCTTTGTTTCCGACGTCAATACTGATCCCGGATTCAACGGCCTGGGTGCAGATCAGGGCGTCCACCTTTCGGGTGGTCATGTAGCTGTTGGGATCTTTGAGAAATTCCTCACCGGCCGGATCATCGTGTTCGCCGGTAACAAGGACGATGTGCTTGGTCGGAAAGAGTTTCTTGAGCTTCCGGTGGAGCCTTTTGGCCTCGGTTTTTCTGGTCATCGGGACATAGCCGGACTTGTCTTTTTTAAGGGCATGAACCAGCATGGCCTCGACGTCCTCCGGGGTCTGGAATTTGAATAGCCTTGGAGCAGTCAGAACCCGTCTGGTAGCCCAAAGAGGTTCACCCTCACCCGGCTTTGCACCGGTCGGTATGCCGGTCATGACGTAATGTGCCGAGCCCCGTTTCCAGGTGTTCTCAATCAGCACGTCCCGACCTGGATCACCACCGACCATAGCCCGGTATTCACGGATTGAGTAATCGGACAGGTGGGCGTCGGCCAGAACGACCTGCCCGGCGTGGCACCTGAGAATATTGCCCAGAACATTGAACACATCATACGAACGTCCGGCCAGAGTTCCACCATGCAGGTGCCTGAAAACGGACTCGGATTCATCCATGATGACGACGTCCCATATGCGTGGAATGATTTCCAGGTCGGCCATGTCGATTTCGACCAGCCTGGACGCCAGCTTTCCGCTACCGGAGTAATCGCAGACGGAATCAAGGCAGATGCCCAGGGAATCAATCCGGCTCCCGTCGGCGTCTTTCCATGTCCCCTTGATGTCCCTGTAATCGGTCAATAGAACATAGGCTTTCACTGAATGCCCTACCAGGGAACGCCGGTGGCAGATAAGCAGCACCCTTGCAGGGCGTCCCAGCCTGTCGGTCGTCATTTTTATGTAGTCGGCAATGGATGTGGTTTTACCGGTGCCCACTGCGGATTTGGAGGCCACCATCCGGGCTCCGACGACATCATAGTCATTCAATGGGTTATCCTTGCCCAGACCCATGTACTGCCTGCAGATACGGATGGTTTTGCCGAATTTCTCGGTGATCCGGTCGGTGGATACCGAGTTGGACTGGGCACCCCCGGAACGTTGGGAATAAACACCGTCACGGTAGCTCCGACCCTCGGCAGAATCGAACATCCGCAGTGAACCATTTTTCAGGTAGAGGAAACAGGACGGTTTGGTGTCCGGCCGCAGAGGGCTGTGAACCGACGGAACTTTCCTATGACCGTTGGCTATTAGTTCCTCCCGCCATTCGGCAACCGTTTGTGTCCGGCCGCCGGACTGACGGATCAGCATATCCTCGGCAAGTTCCCCAACGCCCAGCTTGGTCTGAACACGTTCCATCGTCAGGATTGAATCGGGGCAGATGGGAATCACGGCCGGATCATCGGGCAGGGGCACATCCCAGACGTAGGCGACTCCCGTGTCGTGAACGGACGGTGGAACCGTGGCGGTTTTCCACTGGCCTAACATTTCAAGGCCGTCATGCCCCTGATTTTTACAGCCTTTAACGATCAATCTGGCTGATTCAACGCCTCTACCCATCCTCAGAAAGAATTTGGCACCGTCGCCATTTGGCCGGACACAT
>MHFU01000127.1:0-1695 GCA_001804345.1 Omnitrophica bacterium RIFOXYB12_FULL_50_7 | reverse complement strand
ATGCTTCGAATAGGGTTTATTTTCAACTACCCGATATCCGACCTGATGGTACCACGCAGCCCATTCGGCAAGACCGTCCGTTGTCGGAGGTGGGCATGGGGTCGGATCAGGTTCCGGATCGAAAAGAGTGTCGAGAAATTCGATTGACATTTCGGTGGGTTGGGGTACAATTACCTTATCCATTCTGCTCTGTTCCTTTCTTTGCCCCTCTTGCCCGAGGGGCATCCCTTTCTATAATGTATTAGCCTTATGCCTGTACGGCGTTTTCGGCATGTGCAGTGGGCATCAATCCCAACTTTTCCGCAACGGCCTGAATGGCTGCAACCTCGAATCTGAAACATCTATTATGCACAACGTTGACGGGCAGCAATCCACGATTTACGAGAAATCTGACGACCGGCTCAGTCGTTTTCAAGTAGACGGCCACATCATGGGTTGTCCACCATATCGGTGCTGAAGCTTTCATGTATGAGACCTCCGGTGGTGGTAGGGTCTGGCAGGTGATGGTCTACCGTTTGCACACCGTTAATGTAGGACGTTTATTCGAACGTGTCAAGCCCAATGATAATCATTTTGAAAATAATCCACACGCATCAAACCGGCGGTGATACTGCGGCTGCACATGCCGTCTGAAACCCCCAGCGGCCTCCCGTATCGTGAGATTGCCCAGTATCCACGGGCAATTCACCGTGTTTCCGGACTACGGTAACCCTGGAGGTTTCAGCACGGTTTCCTGATTGCCTATCCTGTTGGGGAGGTGAAATGTTCCACCACGGCCTGTCGGTGAACCGTGGGTATGCCGGCAACCTGAATAGAGTGAATCAGATGCATTCAGGTAGGTGAATGGGCTGGGCTAAATAGTCCAGCTTGTCCATAGGGCTTGTAGGGTACTAAATGAGGTGGGCTTTGACACGGGGGGGCGGGAACTGTTCCGGAACCGGCTGAGTCCCAGCTTGCTGGCACTCTGAGGCCGTCTCCAAACCAGTTGCTTATGGGACTACGAGGAGACAGCCCTGTGAGACGCCAAGCCGCCGCATCCAAGGGGTGAGAAAAAACCGACTTATGAGACCGGCTCCGGAGCGGAATCCGCTTGTTCGTCCCGTAAACGTCGCCAGACCGTTCCTCGGGACTGTCCCAGCATCGTGGATATATCCCTGATGCTATGTCCTTTCTCTCGGAGCAGCAAGACCGGCCGTAAGTCAAAGTCCAGAACCGGCCGGCCACAGTGTGTTCCATTGGCCTGGGCACGTGCAACCCCCGCCCGAACCCGCTCAACTATCAGGGATTTTTCAAACTCGGCAAATGCACCTATGATGCTTACCATTAGTTTGCCCTGGGCGGTGGTCGTGTCGATACCCGAGTCCCTCAAGCTGATAAAGCCCACTCCATGGTGAGCCAGTTCGTCCAGAACCTGCAAGAGATGCTGCAACGAGCGGCCGAGCCGATCCAATTTCCATACGGCAATCAAGTCGAGTTTGCCGGAACGAGCAGCATCCATCATCTGAGAAAGTGCCGGCCTATCAGTACGGCTGCCCGAATAGCCGTCGTCGACGTACTCTTGAATCACCGTCCAGTTCCTCTGGATTGCAACCTCCCTGAGTTCCATCAACTGCATCTGCACATCTTGATGACCGGTGGACACTCTGGCGTAAATCCCAACCCGGCATTTATCGTGTGATATCATGGGTTGTTCCT
>MHFU01000126.1:3715-8502 GCA_001804345.1 Omnitrophica bacterium RIFOXYB12_FULL_50_7 | reverse complement strand
GACCGCAAGATAACGACGGGTTCTATTCGGTCGAAGCCTGTTTCGCGAATACCGTGATCAAGTCCCTTATCGCCGCGATCACCGGCGCTCTAGCCACTGCCATTGCTGCGTAATCAGAACCTCCACCCACCTCCGAAACCGGAGTGCTACCCAAGATCACCCCGTAGGTGCACCTACGGGGTGATCTTGGGTTTCTTGCGAACGAGGTGGAACTAAAATGGAAACGGGGGTGCGTTGTGACGCTTGACATATTGCGTATGATTATGTAATACTTTGTATGGACATTGTAATACACAAAAAGGAGGGGTGTCGAAATGAAACGAAAAGGTCTGACATCTGTTCAGTTGAGGCCCAAGATCGCGAAGATGGTCGCGGTGCTGATGAACCGCGAGGGAATGACGAAAACCGAGATCATCAATGAAGCTCTCCGGAGATTCCTCCTTGAACGGGAGTTTGAAGGGGTTCGGGAGAAGCTTGTTCCTTACGGCCAGGCTAAGGGTATCTATGCGGAAGAGGATGTCGACAGGGTTCTTGGTTCATGAGAGTTGTTTTTGATACCAATATCCTGCTTTCCGCTTTTTTGACCAAGGGCGGAGTTGCACAGCAGTTGTTTGTCAGAGCGATCGCTGTTCACGCGGTTCTTTCATCGGAGTATATTCTTCGAGAGGCGCATGAAAAGTTGTCTGATAAGTTGAAAGTTCCAGAGCCTACGGTCGTTTTTTTTATGCGTTATTTAAGGGCGCGAATGACCGTGTTCGATTTTCCGGACAAGGTCGAGCGCATTGATTTCGAAGATCTAAAAGACGTCCCCATCCTTTATTTTCTTGAGAAAGCCGGGGCTCATTATTTTGTGACCGGCGATAAAAAGCTTCTGGCGCTTAAAAAGCACAAACAAACACTTTTCCTAAGCCTTCGCGAAGCGTTAGAACTCTTGTGACGTGGTTTGCGCATCGAGCGGTATGGGCGATTACGGTCTGTCTCAGTAATAAGATCATTAACGCCCTTGTCGCCGGCCACGAAGCCGCCCAAATATTAGCATCATAAGCATGGCGCACTTCCAAGTGCTGCAAAAAACGCTGAGCCTCGCCTGATTCTCAAGGCGGGCCGCCGCTGTTTCCGCCTGACTTGTACCCAAGATCACCTCGTAGGTGCACCTACGAGGTGATCTTGGGTTTCCCGGGGTGACTATCAACGCTCGCTGCAAATGATTAAATCACTTATGCTGGATTGACCCATTTGACACCCGGTGTCGAGACCGGGTGTCAAATGGGTGGAAAATGTGGCTTGCGAAATGCCGAAGCCTCGGCTAGTATATGTACAGAAACATGTACATATGTATACAAACGGAGGTTCTCATGACAACGCTGAGTGCCACAACACTTCGAAGCCGCCTTTTCCATGTGCTGAAGAAAGCCAGCAAGGCCCACGTTCCGTTCCTTGTCACTTCCCGGGGAGGGGATGTCGTGATCATTTCCAAGGACGATTACGAAAACCTCCTGGAGACGCTGGAGCTTTTATCGACACCGAGAGTGCTTAAAGGGGTTCGTGAAGCCCGCGAAGATATCAAGGCCGGCCGCACAAAGTCCATGAAAGAGATCTTCGGATCATGAGTTTGCCGCCTTATGAGGTGCGCATCACCCATCGAGCTGAAAAAGACATCAAAACTCTCTCACCCAAGCTGAAGGAAAAACTGCAGGATATTCTGATCGAGGTCATAACCCGGAATCCCTTTGAAGGCAAGAAATTGCTCGGCGAGCTTGCGGGGAGTTATTCCTATCGGCTGACTTTTCAGGACCGGATCGTTTACAGTGTCGATAAAGAAAGGCGGATCGTTTATCTTGAGCGTGCCCGGACCCACTACGGCGAATGAGTATGGGGTTCTGCTCAAGCTTGCTTAATCATGATCCTGAAGCTACAATCAGACCCGAATTCGGTCTAGCCTGAATTCGGGTCTTTTTGAAAGGAGAAATAACATGACGAAAACATTGCCTCTCTCAGAGGTGAAGGTCAAATTGAGCGCGATCATTGCCGGTGTCGTCCGCCGCTCCGACGAGATCATTATTACACGGAACGGAAAACCGGCCGCGGTTTTGATCAGTGCGGAGGAGTACGACAGCTGGCGGGAAACCCAGGAGATCAAGCGCGACCCCGATCTCATGAAGCAGATCCGCGAGAGCGCGGAGGAATATAAGAAAGGGAATTACAAGGAGTACAAAACAAAAAAAGAGTTGGATGAACTTTTTGGAATCGAGCCATGACGTTTTTTTGGCATATTTCTGGAACTGTTCAAAAACAAATACGACATCTTCCACCCGCTCTGAAACGCCAGGTTCGGTGCGCGATTGATGATGTTAAGCAGAAACCAGAATCCGGCAAACCGCTTGAAGATGACCTGAGCGGGTACAGGAGCTATCGGATCGGAAGATATCGGCTGATCTATCGGATCACGGAGGACCGCTTGATCCTGGAAGCTTTCGGACCCCGGGAAAATATTTATGAACGGTTTGTGCTTGAGATCGGCCGTGCCAAGATCCGGGAGCGTTCCGCGAAATACGCGGCTAAAAAACGGAAACAACTCAAAGTCCTTAAGAACAAAAATACTTTTCTGTCATTCTGAATGTTCAAAAGTATAATGAGCGTATGGATTATCCAACAGTTTTTGATCTAATTGCCAAGATTTCACGCGAGGCCGGGGCGCGCCTTATTCTGATCGGCGGATTTGCGGTCAATGCCTACGGTTTTACCCGCAACACCCTGGATGTCGATTTCTTGATCGTTGAGGAAGACTATCATAAGCTAAAAGGTCTGTTTTTAGCCCAAGGCTATGAGGAGACGGTCCACACCGATATTTTTGTGAAGCAGTCGCACAAGGATCGGAGTGCGATGCCCATCGATCTTTTATTTGTCGACAGGGACACCTTCGAATCGATCTGGCGGAGCAGCGGGGAGGCCACTGTTTCCGGGCACGTGTTTAAAACGCCATCCCTTTTGCATTTAATCGCCCTAAAATTGCACGCGATCAAGACGGGCTCAAAAGACCGTGCGTGGAAAGATCTTCCGGACATTATCCGTCTTGTCATCGCGAATCGGATCAATGTCGAATCGTCGGATTTTGTAGAAATTTGTAAGAAATTCGGGCCGGCGGGTATCCAACAAAAAATTAAAGAGGCGAGCTGCGAGGATTCCGATGGAAGAGCTTAAATTCTCTGGCGGCAAAATACCTCGGGATGAGCCCAAAAAACTATCCATGGATGAGTATCTTGCGTTTGTTCTTTTTAATCGTAAGAATTTTTCGGACAAAATTTACAGCGATGCCCCAGCTCCGGTTCGTTTTGTGATTAGGGAAAATGACGAGCCGTTTTCTTCCACGGGATTGCCGAAATCTTGATAATCCCGCTTTGGAAATAGCCTCAAAATTCTAACCGCAATCGACATTTAGCGCTCTATAGGAAGTGTCTTCTAATGGATTCATGCGTCCTATAATGTATCTTATGTAAAGTAATCTATAGAGAGCAATTCGTATGATCAGACTCGCGCCCGTGGTGTCTGCGAGAGTTATTTCAGGAGGGCTTTAACGGCTTCCTGGACACGCTTGCCATCCGCTTTACCCTGAATGGCAGGCATCAGGATCTTCATGAGTTTCCCCATGTCTGCGGGGCCCTGGGCGCCTGATATGGCGATGGCGTTTTGGACTGCCGTCTTGAGTTCGTCCTCTGTCAGTTGTTTCGGCAAATAAGCTTCGAGGATCGCAAGCTCTGCCTTCTCCTTATCTGCCAGGTCTTTGCGTTCCGCTTTCTCAAAGCTGTCCACGCTTTCCCGGCGCTGTTTGGCCTGTTTCGTGATGATCCCGAGAACCTCCGAATCTTCAGCCTTGTCCTTTTTGACCTGGATCAGATAATTTCCAAGGGCGCTTTTGAGCATTCGTAAAGTCGACACCTTGATGTGATCCTTAGTTTTCATAGCTACAATAACATCCTTTTCAATTTGTTCGAGTAAACTCATAACATTGCTCCTTTTTTCTCAAATTTCATTTTACAGTTTATAAAGACAGTTTAGCTCTAAGAACCTATCCGGATATCAGATTTTTAGGAACGGTTCTCCTTTTGAAGAACCGTTCCTGCGTGATATCTAGTCAGAAAAAACATTGGCACAAATCGCCGAGGGATTACCAATCTTTCTCCACCGGGGGTGGGTTTTTGTTGACCGGCGGCCTTCGGAGATCCTGGAGCTCTTTTTCGGACTCCTTCAGAGCATCCAGGAGGTTTAGGGCGTTATCCATGCTCATCTGGCCCTGGAGTGGACGTTTTTGCTGCCCTTGACGCTCATCCTGAGCGCTTTTCTTTTGCTCCTCCTGGTTCTGCTGTTCTTCCTTTTGCTGCAGATCTTTCTGCTCTTGAGACTGTTGCTGTTCCTGTTTTCGCTGTTCTTCTTGCTTTTCTTTATCCTTTTGCTCTTGATTTTTCTGTTGCTGTTGTTTGTTTTGATCTTGCTGATCTTGGGGCTGGGGTTGCTGTTGCTGATCTTTTGAGTCCTTCTGCTGGTTTTGTTGATCTTGTGGGTCTTTGCCTTGCCCCTGATCTTTTTGATCCTGTTGGCCTTGGCCCTGGTTTTGCTTCTGGTTCTGCTTATTCTTCTGCTGATCTTTCTTTTGTTCATCCTTCTTCTGATCTTCCTTCTTTTGCTCTTGGTCTTTTTTATCGATTTTGTTTTTCTTTTTCTGCAGGAACTCCAGATTGTACTTGGCGTCCTTGTCGGTTGGATCTAGAGCAAGAGCTTTCTTATAGGAA
>MHFU01000126.1:2798-3706 GCA_001804345.1 Omnitrophica bacterium RIFOXYB12_FULL_50_7 | reverse complement strand
AGTACTTCCGGGGCGTCGGGGTTCTTGACCTGGACCCTGCGATAGGCCTCAAGGGCGGATTGATAGCGCTTATTCTGAAAATGTTCGTTGCCTTTTTTGACCGTATCCTGCGAGGTCTCAAGAAATCCCGTAAAAAGAAAAAAGGTTGCGAGGCAGGCCATCAGGGCCGGACTTTTGCTGTTTCTTCGCCGAACAAGCATTTCGGCGATAAGAAAGATCAGCGCGAGGATCAAAAATACCTGATACTGGTCTTCGCGTTCAATAATCATTTTTTCGGCAAATTGCTGCTCTCCCCAACCCCGAAGATGTTTTAAGATGACATCGACCTCTTTTTCACCTGGAGTCGCGGGAAGATAGATCCCGCCCGTTTCTTTGGCGAGTCGTTCCAAAAGTGGCTGGTTGAGCCGGGTGAGTACCATTTGCCCACTTCGGTCTTTTTTGAATCCCGAGCGCTCCCCTTTCTCGTTCTTGAGGGGAATGGGCTCCCCTTCCGCGCTTCCAAGGCCTATACCATAGATTCTGACATTGGCCTGCTTGGCCTCTTCAATAGCCTTTTCAATTTCGCCTTCATGGTCTTCCCCGTCCGTAAAAAGGATCAAGGCCTTGTATTTGAGCTCCTTCTGGGGAAAAGCACGGATCGCCAAGTGGATGGCCTGAACAAGCGATGTCCCGGGGTCCGGCAGAAAGCCCACCTGGACGGCATCCAGAAACAAGAGAAATGCTGCGTGATCGAGTGTCAGCGGTGTTTGGAGGAACCCTGAACCCGCGAAAGTGACCATGCCGATACGGTCACCGCGGAGATTACGGATGAATGTTTCGATCTCAAATTTGGCTTTTTCGAGGCGGTTGGGTCTAATGTCTTCGGCGAGCATGCTAAGAGAGGTGTCGACCATGAAGATAATGTCCAC
>MHFU01000126.1:2167-2774 GCA_001804345.1 Omnitrophica bacterium RIFOXYB12_FULL_50_7 | reverse complement strand
TTCATCTCCCCACTGCGGACGTGCAAACGCGAGCACGAAACAAAGTATGGCCAGCGTCATGAGGACTGCACGGACAAGCCACTCATTTTTCCGGTGTCCTTCGATCAATTTTGAGAGGAGCGTTTCGTCCTGGACTAACCGGTGGACACGTTTCTTCCAAAGCTTGTGCGAAAAGATATAGAACGCCAGGACTGCCGGAACCAGCCACAGATAAATAAAATATTCAGGTTTGAAAAATTGCATCAGGGCACCTGACTTTCCATTAAAAAAAGAATCGGGAAGTCAGTCCCAATACTTATCAATTTCCGGATAATGGAAATTGGGGCTGCCCAAGTCGCCATTAATGAAAACAAAAAAAAGACTTGGGCTGTGTTGTCCTGATGGACCCTATAGAAAATAAGGATATCCATCAGGGCACCTTCAAAAGAAGGGTTCGGCGTAAAAAGATTTCGAGAAGGAGCAAAAGAAGTGCTGGGATCAGAAAGATCGGGAACATTTCGTTATAGCTGCGGTATTCCTTGACCTTGACTTCACTTTTTTCAAGTTTGTTGATCCTCTCATAAATCTCGGAGAGCGCTACAGGATCGCGGGCCCGGAAAAAAAGGCC
>MHFU01000126.1:300-2137 GCA_001804345.1 Omnitrophica bacterium RIFOXYB12_FULL_50_7 | reverse complement strand
TTTTGGCGTTTGAGTCCCGGAGGCGATTGACGGCGGTCGCAATGCCCATGCCGATGGCGGTGCCGTCCGCGATCATACCGACTCGGATCTCGGAAAGAAGTTCGGCCAGGATGCGGTAGTCCAGGGTCAAAGGGCACTGGGGGAATGCTTTTTTTGAAAACACCACAAGCCCGACGCGATCGTTCTCGCGGCCGTTAATAAATTTGATAGCTTCTTGTTTGGCGACATAAACACGGTTCTCGGGCTGAAAATCTTCAGCAAGCATGGAACCCGAGATATCAAGAGCAATCATGATATCCACGCCATGCGTCTGGTATTCCTTATCACTTGAAATGCTTGAGGGGCGCGCCAACGCAGCGATTAAAAGGAGGAACATGCTGGCGCGCAGGAACGGCAGGGCCTGAAATAAGAACATCCTGGGTGTCGTGGGACGGTCCTTGAGAAGCTCAAAGGACGAGAACGCGAATTCAAGTTTTTCCCGCCGTTTAGCCCAAAGGAAGATCAGCGGCAGGAGAAGCACAAGAAGGAAGAATGCCGGATGTCTAAATTCCATGGGGTGTCTCCACAGGAGCCTCGCACAGGACTGGGGCGGATTCTTGGACGATCTCTTCGGCCTTCTTGTTGATCTGGAGGGTTTCGGGGGCCGTCGGAATCCACTTTGCGAATTTTGCGAGATCCGAGGCCTCAAGGACGTACTGGATCTTCTGGAAAAGGCCAGTCTCAAGATGTTGGTGTCGGAGCTCGCGCAGGATCTCGACCGTGGTGAATTCTACGGCAAGGATTTTGTAACGTTTTTCGAAATAGATCCTCAAGATCTCGGAAAGGCGCAAATAGTATATCTTGATAAATCCGCGCTTGAGAAGGTCGGATTCAAAAAGTTCCCTGAGATGCAGAAAAGCTTCTTCTTCGGGGGTTAGTGGCGATGGCACAGGTTGGAACGCATTTTTTTTCTTGCGAAGCGTATGGTAGAGAAAGTAGCCCGCCAAAAGAAGCGCCAGACTCAGCAGCGTCCAAAGAAGTTTTCCCATGCGCAGTTTATACGGAACGACGGACTTAACATCGCGGATATCTTCCTGAGGCTCCCCTCCCGCGATGCTTTTGACGGTCAGGTAGAGTTTGTTCGTCAGAATAGTTTTTTCGGGCTGTCCGTCCTTCTGGTATTTGATCGTCACCGGGTCGAGGATGAATTCGCCGAGCCGGTAGCTCGTGAGGATGAATTTGCGGCCTGTCAGGACCTTCTTCTTTTGCTTTCTTTGGATGTCCTCAACCTTTTTGATCTCCAGGATATCCGAAGACGGCGCCGGGATATTAGAAAGGATCCGGATGTCCGGAGCATGTTCGATCGTGACCGTGTAGGTGACGGGGTCTCCAATCGTGAGAAATGCTTTATCGACCTCGGCCTTGACGTGGATGTCGTCAGCCTCCGCCGCGAGACACGGGCCGCAGAGAACGGTGACCAGAAGAAGCACGAAGAAAAAAGACCTCTTCATTTGTGCTCCCTGCTCTTGAAGAACCTGAAAAGCGGTTCGACGTAGGAGGTGTTGGCCGGGATATCGATGCAGTCGATCTGAAGGCGTTTGAAGAGTTTTTGGAGGGCGGTCTGTTTTTCATCGGCCGTCTGGCGGAACCGTCTTTGAAATTGGGACGAGGTCGTGTCCACAAACATGGTTTTTCCGGTTTCCCGATCCACCAGCTCCACCAGTCCGATCTTCGGGAATTCTTGCTCAAGCGGGTCATGGAGATGGATGGCAATAACGTCATGTTTCCGGCTGAGGATCTTCAAGGCTTTCTCATAACCCTCATCCATGAAGTCGGAGATCAGAAAAATGACCGAAGT
>MHFU01000126.1:0-261 GCA_001804345.1 Omnitrophica bacterium RIFOXYB12_FULL_50_7 | reverse complement strand
AAGCCGTGCCATTTTTTTCTTGGGCTGGTACCCGAGGACTTCGCGAATGACGCGGAGGGCGTGATTCCTCCCCTTTTTGACCGGGATGAATTTCTCAACACCTTCGGTGACAATGAGGAGTCCGGTCTTGTCGTTATTCTTTACGGCGGAAAAGGCGAGAATGGCGGTGATCTCCGCTGCGATCTCTGATTTGAGCTTGTCTGTCGATCCGAAATATTGCGAGCCGGACATGTCGACGGCGAAAAGCACCGTAAGCTCGCG
>MHFU01000125.1:4467-8887 GCA_001804345.1 Omnitrophica bacterium RIFOXYB12_FULL_50_7 | reverse complement strand
CCAACTTGCCAGATTTCGTGTCCGTCACGCTATAGATTGCGCCATCTATCCCCGCCTCGGAAACGATCTGGTACTGGAAACCGCCGATAACATAGAAAAGCATATTGGGCGGTGAGAGATTGCCGCCTTCTCCCAGGGTCTGCAAACTTGTCGCGATGTGCTGACCCTCGGAACCGGCATACAGCCGATAAGTCCCTCCGTCCTTGCCTTTGACTTCATAGAGCCTGGAATAAGCCATATCCTTATTCACCGACGCCACATCGGAACCTCGGGTCTTCACGGAGACGGCACCCGTCTGGATATTTCCACGATTGTCTTTCTGAGGATCTCGATACGCCGCTGGCTCCGTGCCCTGCGCACCAAAGACAGCGATCAATATTCCCTGCGAGCTCGTAACCTTGAAACCCCAGCTGGGATCAAACTGATACGTTCGATCGTAACGGGTATCCGTCAACGACGAGATCACCAGCCCCGACTTATCCGCCTGTGCTTTCAACGCGCTGATATTCCCTGCTGAAAAAAGGTTCTCCACCCCGTTCTTGGCGGCTGACCGGTCCGTCATGTTGGCAAGTTGTGCCGTCATAGTTTTGGCAGCCTCGTACGGATCAACTTTATCGGAATAACGGCCACTGATCGCAACGCCCGCTTCCTTATTCTCAAGGCTGTTAAAGGTGTTAGACCATTTTCCCTGCGAATAATTCCGGACGACCGTCTGATCGCCCTGGAGGGTGATATCCATGGAAAATCCGGCAAGAATACTTCCCGTGTCCGCCTCCGCAAGCAGAAGGAGTGCTCGCTTGTCCGCGGAATCCAGCGGTGCGGAAGAAGAAATGATCGTGAGATCCTGGGTGAGCGGGGTCGCTTCGGTGGATCCGATCGCATATTGGGCCTTGGCATTGACCGTCTTGCCGGAGGGGAGATCATATTTCCGAAGCTCACTCACGCCCTTGAGACATTTTTCAACCGGCAATTTCCCACCCCACCTGCCCGACAAAACCTCCGGGGATGCGGCCGCCGGTTTTGCCGGAGCAGGAGCCTCAGCCCCCGGGCCAGCAGCGGCCTTCACGGGCGCGCCAAGAACAAAATCAAGAAGCCCACCGAACGTAAAGCTCATAAGGTTCTCACCTGCCAATAAAATATTGAACGAGGTCCAAGCTTTCGATTCTGGATCGATTTTCAAACCAAGCTTGCCCTCCGCATTCATCTCGACATTTTTCTCCCCAAAGATGCTTTGGGTAAGTTTAAGATAAATCTCTTGCTGTTTTTTGGAATCCGCGAACGGTTTGGCTGTTTCGAGCCCGAGATTTTCCCCCTTGAACCATTGGCCCTTGTCATCGTAGGCGGCCCCCAGCACAAATCCGTTCACCCTGTACTCGCCCTTGAGACCGCCGACCAGCGCTGAGGCATCAAAATGAAGGTTGTCGAACACGACCTCCGAATAGAGCCCCTTCGTGAGGAGCTGTTGCCCCTCAGGAAGCAGTTTGTCCGCCGCGATAAGACTCATCATCATTTCATCCCGGAAAGTTGCGGCGTTTTTCGCTGCAAGCGGCAATCCCTTCTGATCGATCGATGTTGCGTCGGCGTGGACCTCCATCGCGGGCATCCACGTATTGTCGCCCGTGCGATAGACCAGCTTCAACTCAACCGTGTTTGTCTGGAAAGGTAGTTTGGGACCGTTGTCTTTTCCGGGGATCTGTCCGAGGGACACGTTCACGGCCTCAAAGGCCACCGAGACTTCCGCTCCTGCGTTGAGGAGCTCTTGGGGTATTGATTGGGTGAATCCCTTTAAGGCTCCGAACGCTTTCAAATAAACCTCATTGCGGAACCCGAGGTCTGAGTTCATCTTTTTCTTCGTTTCCGAATCGACAGCCAGTTTCATCTTGACATCCGGCACCCACTTTCCACCTTTAAAGGCGAGCGCCATCCTGAGTCCGGTAATCTGTATGCCCGGCATAAGAGCAATGTTGTACTTCGACAGATCCAGATCAAAGAACATGCTGAAATTCTCTTTCATGAGCTTCTGAAGAAGATCGCCGTATTTGCCCGGCTGCATCGCCTGCTTCAGGAACTCACTCCCAAGAACGGCCAGGGATTTAAACACCGCGCTCACGACGGGGAGAAGTCCTTCGGCATCCGTCACCCCGACAAGGAGCTTGCCCACATCGAATTTCACCTCCAGGGTCGTCGTCCAGGTCTTCAGCGTCGAATCCCAGGACATCTTCAATTCGAACGAAGTCATCATCAGATCCCCAACCTTGATCTGGAGATTATCAAATTTCGCCACGATCACAAGATCCTGATTCAGCAGATCGCCCATGTTGTTCATCACCATGTCGCGGAATTGATTCATCGCATCGAAGAGCTTCGCAACCGCAGTCACGAATTTTTCTGCATTAACAACCCCATTCAGAAATTCCTTGTTGAACGTGAGCCGGAACTCGTTGGTCCATTTCCCGGTATCCGGATCGAACTCTGAGGTAAAAGTAACATCCTCGAGAAGAAGCTCTCCAAGTTTGACCTGCAGATTCTTCCAGCCGAAGGATATTTTCATCTCCTCGGTCCGTCCGTAAAGCCGTGTCGTGATCTCTCGAAGCGCCGGCTGAAGTTCAACGATCTCGTTTTTAAGTCGCTCGAGAGCCGTCCCTAGCCCTTCCGGGGTTTTGATCGGAGCGGTGTCGGTAAAAACAAGTTTCCTTCCGTCGAGCGGCGCAGTCTCATCTTTGCTGAACATGGCCGAAAAAACGAAGTCCAGCGAGGATTTCTTTGTTTGCTCGTTATACCCCAATTCCAGCACACTGACCGATCCGTTCTCAACATTCAGGACTGCGTTTATATCCATTTTCTCGACGAGGTCCATGTAAGCATAATTAACGGGTTCCGCACTCACCTCCTCGGGCTTCACGACGGTGTAGATCACCAGGACATGAGACGACATCGACTCACGGTCGATATACCCTTCTGCATCATATTGCCATGTGTCTACAACCTTGAGTCCTTCGACTTTTTTATTGGTAATTCCGTTTTTCACCCAATTGGCATTGGCCTCATCCACCTTTTCCTGGGACATCATCGTCGTCGATGTTCCCTTCGTATTGGGTGCACCCAAAGCCTTTTCAGCTTTTTCCTTGTTCTTAGCGGTCATGTCCGTTTTCTTTTTCGGCTGTATGACCCAGCTGTATGCCGCGGAAATGATCTGCGAGAGGGTTGAGACCCCGATGCCCGCCCAGAAACCGGTACCGAAAAGCCCTCGACGCCCCTCGCGCACAAGGATTTTTTCGCCATCGGCTCCTACCTTGTACACCGCCGGACGCTCACTCCACAGATCGGCCGCGTAAGCCATGGAAGCGTTAAACCCGCTCCGGCTGACCGACTGACTCACGGAGTCAGAATATCCGCCCACCCATTCGCCGCTCTCATGGTCAAGAGCCCTGGGGGAATATGACAAAAATCCTGAAAGAAGCGTCTGTCCCATGAAAAACATCGGGTTCTCACGATTATCCTCGTCCGTAGTCAGCGAGATTACCGCGTTCGCAATTTCCCGCAAAGCCGTGAAAACCAGATCCCCCACGGTGATGACTCTGGCGCCGGCATCAACCGTTCTGACCTCCCCGCCAACCATAATCACATCTTTTGTGGATGACACACCGTTGATCTCAGCTGACGACTTGACCATGCTTCCGTCGGATAAAGTTCCGGGCTCGTGGATGGAGACCCCTTTATTAAAACCGATATTTTCCATCCCGGCGTCAATCTTTTTTCCCAAAGCCACACCGATTTCTGAATTCATAAACCCCTGGATAAGGCTCTGGGCCCCTGCAAACGCCACAGCATAAAGCAGTGTTTTTCCCCAATCCACCGAGCCCGTCATAATAAATTGCGCCCCAGCCATCACCACAAAATTCACTCCTACGCTAAAAACAAAACCCTTTAGGGCCTCTGGGGAAAAAAGCCGCGCACCCTTTGCGGCGTTCATAACATCGCCAAAGGTTGTTCCAGTACCCGTTGGCAATTGTGCAATCGCACCCGCAATCGCACCCGCAATTGCGCCGGCGGCAACGGATTTTCCAAAAGCCTTGAACGCATCGCCCCAATCGCCGCCTTGCCCCATACTCGTACCCGCATCCACAACACCGGTAATCGCCCCCATAATCGCACCCTGGATCGCACCCGAGATGATCGATTGCAGCAAAGTACTGAGGATCCCTCCGAGCATTGTGTTAAGAGCAGACACCATCGCACTAGCCAATTGTCCAATTCCAGGAATGATGTTCAGCACAATCTGAAGAACGGTCAAAACGATCTTGATGGCCATATTGACATAGCCCATCATTGTCACCACGGAATCAGTCAGAGGCGCAGCCTCGTCCAACATCGCGTCAGTAAATACGGCGTAGGAATCTCCGATGTAAGGGATCCAACC
>MHFU01000125.1:0-4361 GCA_001804345.1 Omnitrophica bacterium RIFOXYB12_FULL_50_7 | reverse complement strand
TTGCCGAAGATCTTGCCCAACCCACCGAAAAACCCGCCGCCACCACTCGTGTGGGTTGTGGTGACCGTGCTTGTGCTCTCCGTCGTCCAGGTCCAGGAGCCCTTCTCTGCGTCGTATTTATAACTGGCACCACTCGTACTCGTGTTGTTCCCGCCGCCGGAGCTATTGTTGAAACTTTCGGTGCTGTGCGTCGTCGCGTAATTGTCGGCATCAACCTGGTTGTAGAAAGTCACGATATTTTTAGCCGACCTATGAACTTGGACAGTCGTCGTCTTGGAGCTTCCTCCCCACCGTTTCTTCTTCTTTTTGACCGTGGTGTCGATCTGTAAGACATTCTCATCATGCGTGTAGCTGGCGACTTTATACCCGTCGTAGGTATAGGTATCGCGGATCGTGATGGTGAGATCCGTTGTCGTTTTTCCTTTTTTCGTGATTTCATGAAAATCACCGTTAATATTCGTGATGCGGCCGTAACCATCGTAGCCGTAGTTATACGCGATCCTGTCATCCCCCATCGCGTAGGTGATCTTCCCGTAAATATTCCTCTTCTCCACCCCGTCGTTATCATCAAGGGTCATCGTACTTCCGGTGCCGTAGACTCGGGCCCAATGGATCGTACGGGTCGTCCCGTCCTGCTCCGTCGAAGCGGCATACCGAGCAGTCCATGTCGATGTCTCGCTATCCCAACTTATATCGGCGAGCGAGTTTCCGGCCAGCTGTGCGGCGGCTGTTTGCAGAACGGTCTTTAGCTGCTCCACCTGGGCCGGGGAGGTTGAAGCGGTAAATGTACTCGCAGTTCCTTTGACCCCCTGAAAAAAGTCGGAAAGTTCAACCAGCTCTTTAATGCCGGAGGCTTTCAATGCACCAACAATCGCCCCCAAACCGGCTTGCAATCGATTTTGACCCGCTTCGAGATTTGATATGGAAACAATGGTGTTAGGAACATCAACAAGACGCCACTGCCCCCCGCACCAATACCCTCCCGCACCACCAAACCACCGCCCACCCACATGCACCCACTTTTTGATTATGGTCGTTGTTGTCTGGAAGCTGAAGAGATCCCCGGAGAGCAAATCGGCGAGGTTGGCCTGCGCGATCGCCACGGCTACCGCGTATCGGACCTTGCGTTCCAGCGTGGCCCCGCCCTCCAGGTAGGTTGTCCGCGAAGCTGTGAGATTTCCAAAAATATCCATTTCCGAAACGATCCGGACGTCCGGCTGGTCCTTGTCGTAGACAACTTTGGTGACGTAATCCTTAAAGCCGACATGATTGATGGTCGTAACCGTCTGCGACTTGACCGAACCGTTCACATAAAAGCTGTCCATCGTGAAAACAGTGTCGATCCGGGAATAGCTGTCGCTCTCCGTATAGCCGGTCAGATTCCCGTCAAGGTTATAGGTCATGCCCGTAACCAGGATCGTGTGCCACACTTCATTCCTTCCGTCCGGCTGAAAGTCCACATCCAGGGCAATCCCCAAGGCAGTCTTCTGGTAACCTAAGAGAATGCCCCGCGGGCTATAATTGTAGTTCGAGGTAGTTTCATAGAGGGTCCCGAGCTGGTCCCAATTCTGGGTCGAAACGATACGTCCCTGAGTGTCGTATTGGGTCACCGTGGTCTGCCGGTAGTGGGGCCTGTCGGGATCGGTCTCCGCCGTTTTTGCGACAAAATCCGACGCCTTGTAACTCGGGTCGGTCCTGTCGATCTCATAGACCGTCCGGTCAGAAAAACTGCCATCGGCCGCGTAAGTTCGGGTGGTCGTCGAAACCAGTTTATAAACCCCGAGGCGCAGTGTGTAGGCCTCGATTTTGTCCGCGACCATTTCCCGCCGCGCATTCAATTTGTAAGTCGTAACGGTTTTTACATGGGAGAAAAGATCCACCGCCGTCGAGCGGGTCATCCTTCCGCGGGAGTCATAATCGTAAGTCGTGCGGCTGACAACGGTCACCCGGTCCGTTCCGTATTCCTCGGTTTTTAAAATATCGCCGTGGCTGTAATAGGAAGTCTGGGTTTTGACACCGCCAGTATCGAAGGTGTAGTCGTAGTTGTCCGTCGATAAAAGAGCTCCCTCGGCGGAATAGTTATAGACAGTTCTTGAAGGAACACCGAATATCCCTGCCGCAAGCCCCACCTGCGGATCATTCCCCAAAGCCGCCCGCCAATCCGCCCAAGAGGCACCGGCCGCGGAAAGAGACGCCCCCGTCGATTGGACCGACTCGCCGGCTCGGGTCGTGCCTTCTATTGGTTTCCCATACAAGAGTCCGCCCGTCGGTGAATAGATCCAATACCCTTTCCCCGCTTCGAACGAGTCCACCTTAAAAGAGCGTTGGGCCTGAGGATTCCACCCCCACACAGTACCCTCTATGTTTTCGTGACCACCAAGATCGGATATTTTTTCACATTCGATACCCGACACAAGATTCCAGCCTCTCTGCAAAATCGTCCAATTCAGGAAGCTGGTCTTATTTTTAAAGATTTGCGATCCAACACCATCACTATTCACCCAATAAGCTGTCCCAGCCTGTAAGAGTTCCCCATCCGCGATGGTCCGGTAACCACCCTCGGCGGTTGGGGCAGTGGGATCCCACATCTGAATCTCATCGACAATGCTCGTTCCTGCGACATTGCCCGGAAAACGGGCTCTAAATTGCGCCGCTGTTATTCCTGAATCAAACTGGAACGCCATAAGATTCGACCCCACGACAAGGGAAATCGTCACATCAACAGGGGTCGTATAATTCAAAGACGGGTTTTGCCAAACCTCGATGGGTCTTGTACCCCTCGCGATCGGGTCAAAGAAAGTGATCGAGTTCAACTTGACAAGAGTCGGAGACACATAATCGTAGGATTCCTGACGGGTCATGAGAGAAGTATTCCCGGCATAGAAATAGTCGACTTCTCCAAAAGAGACCCCCGCCGTATCAAAAGACACATCCTTCGCGATCCGGGTCTCCAGCGTTCCCGAAGCCGTCGTATAAGACTCGAAGGTAGTGACTGAGGATCGACTCACCACCGGCACGCTTGTAGTGGTCTCATTCTCAAATGTGCTGACGCTTGTGAGTTGGCCGTCGGTCGTGTACGAATTGACACGTTGTTGGTAGGCCACGCCGGCCGCCGGTTGCGCGAAAGTCGCCGCGCTGATCCCGTCACCTGAGAACGTCAAGGTCCCCATCGCGAGGGTCCCGTGATAAGCCGGGCTGGCGACCGCCGGATCGCTCACGCTGATCGCACGTCCCGCCCAACTGCTGATGCTTCCCGGCAGAGTGGTGTTGTAATACGTGACGTTGAGATAATTGCCTAGCTGGTTCTTTTCGACTGTATAAAGAAGGTTGCCCGGGAGACGGACATTGTCATAGTAGACATTTTCCGTAAACGTGCTGGTCGTCTCAACCGTCGTTGAATTTGTTCTTTTCCTTGCCGAGATCTCCTCAATCGTCGCGTACGGAATCGCGCCTGACAATGTGTCTTTGCTGGCACCACCCGCGGAAACACGGACATACTGGACGCTCCGGAGCGAAAAATCGACATCCACAGAGCCGCTAACAATCCGGGATTCGTCAGCAAGGGTCGTGACCTTGATCCAATCATTATCGTTACAAACATCTTTAGCACACACTTCGACCGCGAATCCGTCGTGAGTGCGACCGTCGCCTGAGAAAAAGTCAATCGTGACCTGGTCAATCTCTCGGGCCTGCCCGAGGTCCAGCACGCCAAGCTGCGTCAGGGCGTCACCCGTGACGGGAACCCGCCAGACCTCGCTCGGCGCAATCGCATTGATCTCAAGATATTGCAATTGAAAGGACTGCTCGGTGGTCGGCTGCGACGTGGGATTCGCCCAATTGACCACCAATTGGACCTGGTGCGTTCCCGTCAAGCTCCTTAAAATATCCAGGGAAGTCGAAGTGGTGCTGTCTTGATAACCGACCAGGATTTTTCCAACGTCGACTCCATCGATCTTAACCGTGACCTCGTACCCGGCCAATGGATCTGTTGTAAGCGGCGAATTCAAGCCGGAAGCCCCGAGCGTCAGCCGCCACTCGTCGAAGGCAGTCCCGAAATTGACATTCTTGAATGTGAATGTCGTGCCGGGAACGTTTACGCTAATCGCGGGATCCACGGGCGATGTAACACTCGCACAAGCAGTTCCACAAGAAACGTTACTGATCGTGGGCCGCGTGACGGAGCGGCTGTCGAGATATTCCCCGACGTAGTTTCCGTTGGTTGCGCTGGAGGCATTCGTCCCAAGTGAGGTCGTCCAGGTTGCGCCATTGGCCGCGAGCGCGTAGTCTGTTTCATCGATCACCGCCTCCCGGGTAATGGTTTCCGTGTAGTCGGTCCCATCCAGGCGATAATATTTTTTGGA
>MHFU01000124.1 GCA_001804345.1 Omnitrophica bacterium RIFOXYB12_FULL_50_7 | reverse complement strand
TATACCGTTGAAACGGCTCCAGTCGTATAACACATCCACCAACGCACGGGATCGAGAAGAATAATACAGCTCTTCGCCGTCCGGGGTTCTTACTTTTTCAACTTCACCCAAACGATCGTCAGACACCCGAATGAAAACATACTGCGTAGAACCGATTTGCCGAGATCCTGAAAGACGGTTGTTATAGACAAAAATACGATTGGGAACCTGCTCATCAAAACCATACCGGTTAAACGCCGACGGGCCGCTGATCTGGTATTGTCCTTTGAGCGCTTTCATGAGAGCCGGCAAAACAACACTCTCGGAAGGATTCCATTTTCCCCCTGCCGAAAAAAATGTGGGCGCCAGATACAACCCGCGTTGGAGGCGAACGACAGACCCCGTCCTGGCAAGACGACGCAAGAGTTCCCACTCCTGGGACCGGCTAAGGCCCAAAGACGGAGCTATTTCGCCTGTCCGGACTAGTCCACTACGGCGCATCTGGATGAACGCGAAAAAATTCTTTTCCAGATGTCCCCGGGATCCTTTTTTATTGTTTAGTCTATTTATCATAACTGGCGTATAAGACCGATTTCTAAAAATAGAATAAAACAAAACAGACCACCTGTAAAGCATTATTTGCGAATCCCAGCGAAAAACTTCCGCGAGGAAACGTCCGACTTGATCGCTCTTTAAAACAGGGACTTCAAAACCGTCGTCCATGAACTCCGAAGTGGAAGAAATCGACGCACTACCCACCATGATACGCAAATGGGTGGCGCACTTTAAACAATTGTCCCGAAAGGCCCGGATTTGGATATAATAATGCTTGGTCAATGGGAACGAAAATTTCTACAAACCCATTCGGGTATCGAATACAGGAGACTACTATGATTGATATTTCATCGTTAAAGAAGGCCGCTGCCAGTTTAGAGCGCGCTGTTTCAAGGGCAAAACAATCTCCGAGAGACACCGAATTGCGTGACGCTGTGATCCAGCGTTTTGAGTGTACCTATGAGCTTTGCTGGAAAATGCTTAAGCGGCAATTAGAAGCCGAATCTGCCAATCCTTCCGAAATCGACGGATTGTCGTTTAAAGATCTCCTGCGTCAGGGAGCCGAACGCGGGATTGTCCGTGATGTTGAAGTCTGGTTCGTCTACCGGGACCAGCGGAATATTACCGCGCATGTTTATGACGAAAAGAAAGCGGCCTCGGTTTATCAAACGGCCTGCCAATTCCTTGAAGATGCTCAGCTCCTGTTGAAAGCCCTCGAGGGACGTCAGAAGTGATCGCCCTTTCCTCACGCGAACTTGGCGTGGTAAAAGACATTCTGCATCGACACATATCGGATCGTGAAGTTTGGGTTTTTGGGTCCCGCGCCGGAAAGGATCATAAAAAATATTCCGATCTTGATCTCGCGATCATTGGGCGTGAGCCTATTCCGCCGCAAGTCATGGCAATCCTTCGCGAAGATTTCTCCGAGTCCAAGCTCCCCTTTAAAGTCGATGTGGTGGACTGGGCCGAAACCTCTTCGGAATTCCGCGAACTTATCCGTCGCAAATACGAAGTGATCCAAAATCCGATTTCCAATTCTTAATCACGCCCCTCCTTCATATGGATGACCGCGAGTCAAGCGCAGAGGTTGGCCGGGTGTATCCCAGTTTTGGCAGTATCTCGATAGACTGCTCGGCTCTAAACTTCCCCTCTTTCGCAAAGAGGGGCTAGGGGAGATTTTCCAAATCCCCCTTATTCCCCCTTTACAAAGGGGGAGAAAAACCAACTGTTCTAATAGGGACGTTGGCCATGAGTCGCTGGTCGTTGCCCGAGGTTCTCAGTCTTTGGTCGATGGTCTGCGGTCCGCGGTCGATGGTCTATGGTCCGTGGTCTGTGGTCCGTGGTCTGCGGTCTATGGTCTTTAGTCTATGGTCATTTAGTCGTTAGTCCGGGAACGATACCAATCGTAGGTAAGCTTAATGCCGTCGCGTAGGGACGTTTTAGGAGTCCACCCGAGTCGAGTGATCCGGGAAATATCGAGCAGCTTCTGCGGAGTGCCGTCCGGCTTCGTTTTGTCATAGACAAACGCGCCATTGTAGCCGACGACCTCCGCGATCAGGTGGACTAGTTCATCGATCGTACTGTCCTTACCGCATCCGATGTTCACGATTCCACCAAGATCCGCGGCCGTGTATTTTTGCATCAGGAGCACGCAAGCTTCCGCCATATCCTCGGAAAATAAAAACTCCCTTTTCGCGCAACCGGTTCCCCAAATCGAAACCTCATTCTTCCCGGATACCTTGGCGTCATGAATCTTCCGGATGAGCGCCGGCAGCACGTGCGACGCCTGAATATCAAAATTGTCGTTCGGCCCGTAAAGATTCGTGGGCATGACCGAAAGGAAATCCGTCCCGTACTGACGGTTGTACGCCTCGCACATTTTGATTCCGGCGATCTTGGCAACCGCGTAAGGCTCGTTGGTGGGTTCAAGCTGCGCGGTGAGGAGGTATTCCTCTTTGAGAGGCTGTGGCGCCAGTTTGGGATAAATGCAACTGGATCCGAGAAAAAGAAGTTTCTTCACGCCGTATTTCCAGGCTGAATGGATCACGTGGGTCTGGATCATTAGATTTTCATAGATGAACTCCCCGCCCTGTGTCTGATTGGCGTAAATTCCGCCGACTTTAGCTGCGGCAAGAAAAACAATGGCAGGCTTTTCCTTTTCGAAGAACGCATCAACCGCTCTCTGATCGAGAAGATCAAGCTCCGCGTGGGTTCGGGTGATCAGGTTAGTGTAACCGCCGGCTCCGAGCTTTTTCAGGATCGCGGAACCAACCAATCCCCGGTGGCCCGCTACATAGATTTTGTCTTGAATCTTCATTGGGTCCTCAATAGATTCCGTTTTTTTCATTCCTTCACCTGTACTATTCACAAGTAGTGTTTACAGTTTAATTCCAACACACGGTCATCTTTGGGTTTCAACCTCTGTTCAAGGCCGGCTAACGGCAACGGTTACGAAGCCCGTATCGGTAAAGGTGACGGTAACGGAAAAACAAAGAGCCGAAAGACGTAGCCGTAAGACGAAACGGGCATCGTTACCGTCCAAGTTTTTATTTTCTTTTGATAGATGGTAACTTGGACAGCCCCAATTTCAGATTCTCTGAAATTGATCGGGATTGGGACCGTAGCCAGATGACGTAACAGGGATCCAGGAATCCCATCTTCTTGAAAGTGTAAACACATCTTCAGAACAGTACACTTCATCTCTGGAAATTCCTTGTTGAATATTGGACATTGAAGTTAATCCTCCGTCCAATCGCATTCCAAAACTATTTCGAAAGCTTCAGTTCCTGCTCAGCAAGCTTCATATCTTCTGAGACCATTTCTTTCACAAGCCCCGCAAAATCAACCTCGGGTTTCCACCCGAGCTTTTCTCTGGCTTTGGTAGGATCTCCCAGAAGCGTGTCAACCTCTGCATGACGGAAATACCGGGGCGAAACAGCCACGATTTGCTTGCCGTGCTCGTCGTACCCTTTTTCGTCTTTCCCATGCCCCTTCCATTGGATCGCCATGCCCAGTTCGGCGCAGACGCGTTCCACAAAATCCCGGACGCTGTGCTGGACACCGGTCGCAATCACAAAATCCTCGGGCTCCCGTTGCTGGAGCATAAGCCACATAGCTTTGACATAATCCCTCGCGTGACCCCAGTCGCGCCTCGCATCAAGATTTCCGAGGTGTAGACATTCCTCAAGCCCGAGCTTGATCCTCGTGAGCGCGCGGGTGATCTTGCGACTGACAAAAGTCTCGCCGCGCTTCGGCGATTCATGATTGAAAAGAATTCCGTTACAGGCGAAAAGGCCATACGCCTCACGGTAATTAACCGTGATCCAGTAACCGTAAAGCTTGGCAACACCGTAAGGCGAACGCGGATAAAACGGCGTGGTCTCTTTCTGGGGAATTTCCTGGACCTTCCCGTACAGTTCAGAGGTCGAGGCCTGATAGAATTTCGTTTTTTTTCCGAGTCCAAGAAAACGGATCGCTTCGAGGAGCCGGAGCGTTCCAACACCATCAGAATCCGCTGTGTATTCGGGCTCCTCAAAAGAAACCGCCACATGACTTTGCGCAGCAAGATTATAGACTTCGTCCGGCTGAACCTTCTGGAGAATATTTGTTAAACTGCTCGAGTCCGTCATGTCGCCGTGATAGAGAATGAAATTCCTGTCGCATTTGAGGAAGGGGTCCTGGTAAAGATGATCGATCCGCTGGGTATTGATCAGCGACGCCCGCCGCTTGATCCCGTGGACCTGATACCCCTTCTGAAGCAAAAACTCCGCCAGATACGCCCCGTCCTGCCCTGTCACCCCCGTGATAAGTGCCTTTTTCATAAACTCATTCCTTTCCGCATCGTTTTCCCGTTAAATTGCCCCCCCCAAGATAAAGTCCGACTCTATCTTGGGTCCTAATTGTACATCTGGTCCCGCCTTGAGAATCAGGCGAGGCCCGCCTTCAATTTAATTTTGTTAATTGTTGCAAGGTTCGCCAAGGGCGACGCGCCCGCAATTCCGGGCGGCTCTAGTCTTTGGTCTTTGGTCGTTGGTCCCTGCCTGCCGGCAGGCAGGTGTAGTCCGTGGTCTATGGTCTCTGGTCTCCAGTCTGTAGTCCGTGGCTTGCGTTCTACTCGTGTTTTATCGGCATGAAAATCAAAGAGCTAACCACGTTTTTTGAAGAAACCCGAAAATCAAAAAAGGAACTTGGCAACCTCTGGGCGATTTTTGCGACCTGCTGAGGAATTACGTGTAATAGACTACGCTACCCGATCCGCCCGTATTAAGTGTCCAATTACCGATAATGATTTTGGATAGCGTCAGGACGTTATTAGTAAGGTCAGAATTAATTTGCGTATTACCCGCCAAGGTAATGGTGCCCGTCCAATTGTTATTGCCGCTAATGTTGCGAAGAGCGCCGGTACTGGCAATGCCTGACCCAATCAAAGAAAGCGCCTCACCAA
>MHFU01000123.1:4901-8414 GCA_001804345.1 Omnitrophica bacterium RIFOXYB12_FULL_50_7 | reverse complement strand
ACCCCTCAACCACTTACAACATTCCCTCAACAGTTAACACGAAAGAACCTGTTTTTGCTATAAATAGGCCTTTTAAAGATCAAAAAGGATGCATTTACTTCCAAAACAACCTTGTATAACCCTTGGAATCCATATACACTAAGGGTAGGAGTGTGGGTTGAGGAACTCAAAAGGAGGAGCTTGGAAAATGATGCCGGCGAGTCTTAGGAGTCGGGGTGCGTTCACGATCATAGAGTTGATGATCGCTCTCGTGGTCGTTTCCGTGGTAATCGTGGGGTTCGTCGGTGCCAATATCATGGCGCAAAAAAATAACGAGGAGGTCCACGAGCGCACGATCGCGATCCAGGACGCCAACCGGGCCATCGAACAAATGAGAAATGTTTCAAGGACCGGAACGTTCCCTGCCAATGTTGTCACCACGTATCCTGATAACAGTTCTCTGTCGGAACCGGACAACCTGACTGATGAGGCAATCCATATTTCTTACGCAAGCACAACAGCAAATCCACTGGATGTCACGATAACGGTAACATGGACATCCTACCCTCAACGCGATAATGAGGTAGTGCTTCGGGCTTATATTACTCAAAGGTGACAGTATGAAAAGCGCCCAAAAGGGTTTTACGGTTGTGGAGGTGATGTTGGTGGTCGCAATCTCCACGCTCATCATCTTCGGGGTTTTTGGCATTTTACAGGTCAGCAACAGGCAACTCGAGGTGATCCACGCCCGAATGACCCTTCAGGAAGGCCCGCGCGAGGCCCTGTTCAAAATGGCCCAGGAAATACGCCAGACGGCTTGGCATAAAATAGTGAGCTTCGAAGATGCCGATGAAAATGGCCTCGAACACTCCAGTTCAATTAATTTCGTAGTCCCCGTCCCCAATCCAGATCCGACCTATCTTGTAGACGGCAACTATACACCCAAGTGGGCAAGCAACATTGAATACAAACTGGATGGGATCACGCATCAGATCCTGAGGATCTCCACCAATCTCACCACGAGCGAAAAGAAACAGGCTGTTCTCGCAAACGAGATAACGTCTCTCGAATTTTCAAGACAAACAAGTACCCCAGGACTGATCACGATCACAGCACATGCCCAACGGCAATTCCAGGATGGCAGAAAAATACCTGACGAGCCGATTCAAATGATCGCACAGGCAGAAACGAGGAACCCATGAAAAACTTTAAAACACTTCACAATGAACGCGGTTTTATCCTTCTGGTGGTCTATGTGGTCGTGATATTTGTGACCCTCTTTTCAGTCGCTTTCTTCGCGCGACATCGAGCCGCGATCCAGGCCACCGAACGATACCAGAACAAGATCCTCGCTTTTAATGCCGCAGAATCCGGCATTGATTTCGCTCTCCGGGAACTCGCGACGGATTCATCCCTTCGGACCCAAACGTTAACAACACCCTATACCTCTGCCTATGTGCCAATGAGCCGGAATGTCTTCAGGTTCTCCGTGTCACCCGTCGCGGACCAGCCACAACTCCGCCGGATTGACTCGCAAGGCTGCTCGCCCAGTTGCACGGAAAGCTCACGGGGCTATCAGACCTCGAACATCACGGTTTATTGCCAAATCACATCTCCGGCCCCACCGCCGCCCCTCTTTAATCACGGAATTTACGGAGCGACTTCGATGTCTTTGAGCGGAAATCAAACCTCTGCCTTTGACAGTTACAATTCAAGCCAAGGCGCCTACGGTGGCTCTAATATCAGCACCTCGGGAATAATCGCTCTCAACAGCATTGCACCGGGGACCCTTGCTTTATCACAAACCACCATCAAGGGAAATGTGCTTGTCGGCTACAACGGAAACCCGAATATCGTGATCAGTCTTAACAAAGCGACTATCACAGGAACCAGATCCAATCTTCCGCAAAGTTGGACCGTGCCCACTCAAGCGGTAGTTCCTCCAGGAGCTATTGAGCTCGGCGACGAGCTCAGCAATGTGACCGGCCAGACAACCAAAACACTTGCTACCGGGACTTACCATGCCTCTTCGATGAAGACCGCGGGCCAGGGGAAGATCGTCGGAACCGGAGCGGTCAAGATCTATGTGGATAACGGCATCGATATTACCGGCAACGGCATTGTGACCGCGGACAATCATCCGTCAAACTTTCTCATTTACTCAACAAGTGATGCGAATATGAAGATCGCGGGGAACGGCTCGTTTTATGGGGGTGTTTACGCTCCGGACTCTGCCGTTTGGGGTACCGGAAACGGGGATTTTTTCGGGGCGGTGATCGCAAAAACTTTTAGTCTAACGGGAAATTCCGCCTTCCACTTCGATCTCGCCATGGCAGAGTCACAACCGGTGGATCCCAACCAAACCCAAATTGTCCGCGTTACCGCCTGGCAAGAACTGAACAGCCTCGCATGGGACACCGGCCAGCCAATCGCATAAACAAAAAGGGGTCAGTCGCCTTTTTTTCTCCCTATCCCCTATCCTTTTCACTCCACGCGCAGACTTTGGGTATCTGAAGGAATCCGCTGTATTGAAGAAAGGAGACCCCTAGGTACTCTTTCCCGGTCGTGTTGTCGCGAAAATGGAAAACGCCGGCCGTCAGGTCTTCTGTTTTTGTATAATTCTCACCCTTTTGGATCTTTCCCGTCGGGATCGACGGGTCCCCTTTATTGTCTCGACAAACTTTGTCCGCGAGCATCCCCTGCTGGGCAGCCTCGTAAAATTTGTTAGCAGGATGGTCTTTCGGAATACCCGGTATCTGCGCCACTGGCACGGAACACCCGGCTAAGAATGTTAATAAGAGGGTCCACCCTGCTAAGTTCTTCACCATTTTCCGGTCCTCCCCCTAAGCGTGAGCTTGATATTTTTCACTCCTGATTCCCTCCTTTGTGAATACCTCTCAACGGCTATCACCACCCTGCCCCGTAGCTAACAGTTTTTTCCTGAAATCCATGAACTGTCAGAATAAAGGCTCCTGATCCCGCAAAGGCGGTTCTGCGTGAAAATCATCCCGTGGATCAGCTAACGACAACTTCTTCTGTACTCACCGGCTCTGCCTCAACAACAGGATCGACCGTACCCGTCTGAGTCCTGGTTATTGTTTGACCCTTGAATCCCGTATTGGTAACAGTTCGAGTCACGGTACCATCCGCGTGCGTGACGGTAGCATTATGCGTGGCCGTTTGGCCGTCTTGATTCGTCACGGAGCTGTTCACCGTTTTTACGCCGTCCTGACGCACAACCTCTTTTTCGAAGGTTCCGCTTTTCCCAGTCGAAGAGGAATAGCTTCCGGTGACGGAACGGCCGTCTTCCGTTTTTGTAATGGTTTTATCCATCGTACGACTTTCCCCCGCAGCATTCGTTACGACCTTATTGACCGAAACCGTACCGTCTTCATTTTTTGTCGAGGTCCGATTCACAGTCGCCACTTCCCCTTTTGCGTTGGTGCGGGTCCCGGTCGAAGTATACCCGGTATCTGTTTTAGCAAGGGTCCCCGACGCCGACCGTGTCGCTCCATTTGGCCCTATGGAAGAGGA
>MHFU01000123.1:0-4895 GCA_001804345.1 Omnitrophica bacterium RIFOXYB12_FULL_50_7 | reverse complement strand
TCTTTATCCCACGTCCGTGCTGAGGTCCGAGTCCCTGTCTTTCCATCCTGATTTGTCCAAGTGCTTTTTTTTGAAACGTTGCCGCGTCCCTGCCGGTCAACACTACGGTTAAAAGTACCGCTCTTGCCGCGGCTCGTCGAATACGATCCCGAACGCACGCGGCTTCCAGCTTCTGCCGGCATCGCCACCATGAGTGAAAAAACCGCCGCTAAAAACACCAAACCGATCATTCTTTTCATTTCTCAGTCTCCTGGGTTCTGTGGTTATTTGAGTTCTGATTTTTTTGACAAACGCTATTGTTTATCTCTTCTCATAGACCGGATGGAAAATTGGAATCCAAACGTAGCGACAAACTAATCTTTTTAAACCCAAGAATCAAACAAAAAAGGCGCTTCGGTGCAAGAGCGTAGCTGCGGGGCCACGCCACAAAAAGGTTTGTCGCCGGCGCCAATTCTTTCTATAATCCCCCATCATGCGAAAAGCACTTTCTTATATCCTCCCTGCGTTGATCCTCGTCGCCGTGCTGGCGCTCCAGTACAACTTTCCCATCCAGATCGAATCTTTCAGGGCCAAGGTCTTTGACGTTTTTCAAATGATCAAGCCGCGCGTTTATCAGAACACTCCGGTACGCATCATCGATATCGATGACGAAAGCCTCGATAAGATCGGGCAGTGGCCGTGGCCCCGAACGATCCTTGCGAAACTTGTCTCCCGCCTCGCTGCGGGTGGCGCCTCCGTCATCGCTTTTGACGGCGTCTTCCCCGAATCTGACCGTACGTCCCCAGAGAATATGCTTTCCTTGTGGGGAGAAGGCACGACGAACGAGCTCTTACGTACGCAGCTCGGCATGATCCCGGATCACGACAAAGTCTTCGCGGAAGCTATTGCCAAAATCCCGGTGGTCCTTGCTTTCGGTCTAACGAATGAGCCTCTTTCAAAAATCCCAACCCCGAAAGCCGGGTTCCTTGAACACGGTTCGGGCAAAGACCAGGCTATCGATTACCTCGAACCTGTTTTAAAAGGCGCGGTCGTAAATCTTCCGATCCTGGAAAAAGAGGCGCGCGGGAACGGCTGCTTCAACATGGGCCAGGAATGGGATCAGATCGTCCGCCGCGTTCCATCCCTTTTCCGCCTGAATGACACCCTTTATCCGTCTCTCATTCTTGAGACGTTGCGCGTTTTCCAGAAGGCCTCCACGTACAAGATCACTCTGGCGGGGGCGAGCGGTGAAACCTCCTTCGGCGAAAAAACAGGCCTCGTCAAGATCAAGGTAGGACTTTTTGAATTTCCGACAGACGCCCACGGCAGGATCTGGCTCTACGATACTGGATATAAACCCACGCGATTCATTCCGGCGTGGAAGGTTCTTTCGGATGACGCGATCCTGAAAGACATGAAAGGCAAGATCCTTTTCATCGGCGCAAGCGCTATGGCCTTAAAAGATCTCCGCGCTATGCCTCTGAATCCCCGGGCCTCCGGGGTCGAGGTCCATGCCCAGGTTGTCGAACAGACGCTCCTGGGAGATCATTTAAGGCGCCCCGACTGGGCTGAGGGCGCGGAATTCAGTTATCTCGCACTTTTGGGGCTTCTATTGATCCTGATCCTGCCAAGCGCCGGTGCTATCCGCTGCGCCCTGATTGGTCTTGCAGCAATCGCTTTTGCCTTCGGCCTGTCCTGGTGGGCATTCACCCGCTGGCATTTATTGACCGATCCGGTGTTCCCGTCCCTCGTGATATTGCTGATCTATCTGACCTCTTCCTTTATAAACTTCCTCAGGACCGAAGCCGAACGGAGCCAGATCCGCGGAGCCTTTAGCCGCTATCTTTCTCCCGCCCTTGTTGAGAAACTCGCCAAGAACCCGAAACAGCTCAAGCTCGGAGGCGAAATGAGGATCATGACGTTTCTGTTCATGGATATCCGCAATTTCACCGGGATCGCGGAAAAGCTCACACCGGAAGAGCTCACCCGATTCATGAACCGGTTTCTCACACCGATGACCGATATCATTCTTCAACGCGGCGGAACGATCGACAAATATATGGGTGATTGCATTATGGCTTTCTGGAACGCACCATTTGAAGACAAGGGCCACGCGCTCCACGCGTGCCAATCGGCCCTGGCGATGCAGAAATTCCTCAGGGCCACGCCAGGATTCGAGAATATCCGTATCGGGATCGGAATCAACACCGGAAACGCCTGCGTTGGCAACATGGGCTCCGAACAACGTTTTGATTATACGGTCCTTGGAGACCATGTAAACCTGGCTTCGAGGATCGAAAGCCTTTCGAAAAATTACGGCCTCACCACCGTGGTGGGCCAGAACACCGTCTCCGAAACTCAAGGATTTGCGACACTAGAGATCGATCTTATCCGCGTCAAAGGAAAGACGAAACCCGTCAAGATCTTCGCTCTATTGGGAGATGCAGGGTTGGAAAGCCAGCCGCTTTTCAGAGAAGTCCGCGGGCATTTCGAAAAGATGCTCGCCTCCTATCGGGCAGAGCGGTGGGATGAAGCTGAGAAGTCCCTGGAAAATTGCCGTCACATCACTCTGCCCGATATCGACCTTGGCGTGCTTTACGAGCTCTATGTCTCGCGCATTCTTTCCTACAAGATCAATCCCCCGGTTCCCAACTGGGACGGCGTCACCATCGCTCAGTCAAAATAAAGGGGTCAGTCACCATTTTAGGCCTGCCTGCCGGTAGGCAGGGAAAAGGTGACTGACCCCTTTTTGCTCAACCGCCAACGATTGTGTATTTCCCTTCGCCTTCGGAGCCGCCACCGCTTCCGGAATTTTTTTGCTCGTTTTCTGCGGATTCATGGGCTGCATTTTGAGCGCCGAGCATACTTGTTTGATTCAGGTCATCCACGTTATTGAGAAGATCCATCAACACTTGCGTATCCACTTGCCCCCTCGGCAAAGCCGTAGCGCTCGTATCCACTCCCGTGGAATCTGCCCCGGCCCCAGTCGCCTGCTGGCCCAACGCCACAGCGATCCTTGAGAGATCCGTTTCCGAAACCTGGAACACCGCCATGGGCGCACTGTTGGGCCCATCCACGATGGTCGCGTTCCCGGCTTGATCGATATCCACGCCCACGACTTCCCCATTCACAACATTAGTCACATAAATACGCCCCACACCCACGGGACCAAGCAAAACAATCGTGGATCTCGACCCGTCTATGATCCCGGCTACATTAGTACCGCGAAAGCCGATGGACCCGGCCGGAAGATTGACCGACATGTTCTCCGGTTTTTTATGCGCCACTTTTCCGGACACGACGCGGAAGATTCCCTTCATCACACTCGCCCTCACTTTTCCATCATCATTGGCCGGGTTATACGCGAATTCATCGACCGTAATCGTGCTCAAAGGTCCGAGTGTAAAAACCGTCTGATCGAGGAGCAGAACTTGCAGCTGACCATCCGTCCCCGCCTCGATCTTATCGCCCATAAAAACTTTGTCCCCACTTTTGAGCAGATGAGCGTCCTTGGAAGGAGGCGTCGTGACCTTAACCTCGCCTCTCACCGCCGCCGCGACACCCACCTGAATCAGAGTTTCCGTCTCAGCAAACAAAATCCCATATGCGCCGACCCCAATGGCTACAAGAAAGATCATTATTACCCAAAGATTTTTTTTCATAGGATTTTCCTTAGATTGTAGGACTGTCTCAACTTCCGCAAGGCGGAAATTGATAGGAATTGAGGCTGTCCCCTTCGCACGAAACAACTGCCATCTTTTCTCTCTTGATCAGGCGGGTGGTGGTAATGCTCCCGGACTAAGCGACCCTGTGGCGGTTCCACTGCCTGCAGACGGTAAACCGGTTCCACCAGGCACATAAGTTACGTTTACCACCGCATTCTCGGCCGTCACCCCGCCGCTATTGGATAATGTAACCGTAGTAACAAATCTGCTACCCGTCCCGCCCTGGATTTCGTCCCAAGTAAATGTCGCAGGTCCACTCCCGCCGGCAAAAGATATCCCATCCCCCGAGCCAGGAGTAGTGGTCTCACTATAGGTTCCGTCATTGACGGAAATCTGAGAATTTCCGCTGCCGATGTTTCCGTTAGGACCAAAAATAATATCGCACTGAGCGAACAGGCCTGTCGGATTCGAAAGAAATGACCCGTAACCGGAATAATGGTAAGTCCCTGTTCTAGCTTCAGCTCTCAACTGCTCATACGTCGTAGTGCCATCGGTCACCGCTCCACCACTGGCGTTCAAAGCGTCCTGAGCGCCTTTGGTGCTAACAGCATCCATAGTGTCGCCAATATTATCAAGCCCATTCACAAGCGTGACGTTCTCGCCAGCGAGTACGTTGTTCTCTCCCGATAGGCCGCCCATATCCGTGTTGCCTCCCAAGCCGCCCTCACTGTCTCCCCCGCCACTACCCTGGCCGCCGCCACCTTGGCCACCGCCGAGCCCCGCGGAGAGGCCGTTGACTTGATCATCTGAAAGTTGAAACACATCCGAAACCCCACCGTCCGCGCCAACTTCCACACCAAAACCAGTACGATTCACATCCTGATGATCCCCTCCCGACCCATCGGCCGTAAAACTTCCGGTTTGCGTTCCGGCATCGTTATTGTCCCCGGGACCCAGGAGCCCGACGAGCCCCTGGCCGTTTGTCGTCACAGACCCGCCCACGATCGTTCCGCGAAATCCGAGAGTCGCCGTAGGAAGCTTGATCTTTACGCCTTCCGAATTTTTAGCCGCGATCTTTCCGGAAACATAACGGAAAACACCTTTCGTAATACTCGCCTTGATCTCGCCCGCGTGACTCTTGGGATCATAAACGAATTTATCAATAGTGATCGCACTGTTCGGACCGATCGTAAAAACAGTCTCGTCCAGAAGCAAGATCTGGAGATGACCTTGTTCATTCGTCTTCACCTC
>MHFU01000122.1:4773-4915 GCA_001804345.1 Omnitrophica bacterium RIFOXYB12_FULL_50_7 | reverse complement strand
GCGGGAACTTGAGCGGGAAGCCAAGGCGAAGGGCTTGCCGGCCCTCTATAAACGACTTCTCAAGCTCGACCCTCCAAGAGCCAGGGCTATCGGGTCGCATAACCAGCGCCGCATCATACGGGCACTGGAGATCTACCTTATG
>MHFU01000122.1:0-4738 GCA_001804345.1 Omnitrophica bacterium RIFOXYB12_FULL_50_7 | reverse complement strand
GCCGAGTCTTCGGGAAATTGGTTACAGACCCGTCGTAATCGGTATTCATCGGGAGCGTGACGCGCTTTATCGGAAGATCAACGAGCGGGTGGATGCGATGTTCCGTAAAGGGCTTGTGCGCGAAGTGAAGAAACTCGTCCGGAAGAAACTCTCCAAAACCGCGCTTCAGGGAGTGGGCTATAAGGAAGTTCTGGCATGGATCACGTCCAGCAGCACCCTGTCCACACCGGGTGTGGCACCCTGTCCACACCCGGTGTGGACAGGGTCGCCTGAGCAACGGCTTCGCGAAGTAAAAGGCAGGATCAAACAAACGACGCGCCACTTTGCCAAGCGACAGTGGACCTGGTTCAAACGGGAGCGCGGCATTCGTTGGGTTTGGTGGCCGGAGAACGCGCCACTAACTGACGTGCGTGATTCTGTTTTAAGAATGATGAAAAATGATCTGTGAAATTAATTTGAAAGCGCAACGCGCAACGCACAACGATTGGGTTTTTACGTTGCGCGTTGACCGTTGCGCGTTGAGCGGCGCTTATGCGAGATAAAGTTTGTCTTCTGATCGTCAAAACCGGCGCCCGAGATCTCCCGGATCTTCGGGAGGTGCTTGAGGAAATGACCGAGCTTACCGATTCGGCGCAGGGGAACGTGGTGGCGAGTCTTACGGCGAGCGTCGCGCCCCCGAGCCCCAGCCATTTTATCCGCGGGGGAAAGATCGAAGAAATTCGCGAGGAGATTGCTCGGACCGGGGCGAATGTTTTGATCTTTAGCGTTGACCTGACGCCCGTTCAGGCGCGGAACCTTGAGACTGAGTGTGGCGTGCGGATCGTGGACCGGACGGGTCTCATTCTTGATATCTTTGCCCGTCGTGCGGTTTCAAGTGACGGGAAACTCCAAGTGGAGCTTGCGCAGATGCAGTATCTTTTGCCAAGGCTTGTGGGGCAGGGCGTGATCATGTCGCGTTTGGGCGGCGGCATCGGGACTCGGGGGCCGGGTGAACAAAAACTCGAGGTGGATCGCCGTAAGATCCGCAAGCGCATCGAATACATTCAGGAGCAGCTCGAGAAGCTCAGGACCCATCGGGCGCAAATACGTCAGGGCCGCCGACAAAAAGGACTCCGACAGGTCGCGATCGTTGGATACACGAATGCTGGAAAATCCACGCTTCTTAATGCCTTGACCGGCGCGGATGCTTATGTGGAGAACAGGCTTTTTGCGACGCTCGATCCCAAGACGCGGATTTATGAAGATGGTGTCGATCCTTCGATACTTTTTACCGACACTGTAGGTTTCATTCGTAATCTACCTCATGGACTTGTAAAGGCGTTCCACGCGACGTTGGAAGAGGTGCTGGATGCGGACCTCATTCTGATCGTAGTCGATGCGGCAAGCGAACATGCTTCGCAGCATAAACGCGTGGTGGACGAGGTCTTAAAAGAGTTGGGAGCCGGGTCGAGTAAGAAGATCCTCGCGCTCAATAAGGTAGATCTTTTGGGGGATGCGGAAAAGGCACGGATCCAGGACGTGTTTCCCGAGGCGGTCCTTATTTCCGCGATGTTGAAGCAGGGGGTTCGGGAGCTGATCGATTCAGTGAGAAAGCTGCTATGACACAAAGTCACCCTGTCATCTGTCACAAAGTGGTTTTTCGGTGTCATGGTGTCTTGGTGACTTGAAACCTTTATGGTACAATTCGTCCCGTTATTTCTTCCCCGAATGGCTTGATTCATAAACCAATCATGAGGATTTTATGGATACGTGTACAAATGTATTGCCGAGCGTTGAACTCTACAAGGCCGGGCAGGGCCCGTGGCTTGATACGATCAGCCGCAAGCTTCTGAGATCCGGAACGCTTAAGGCTTACATCGAAGAAAGCGGTCTTCTCGGTGTGACTTCCAATCCCTCCATTTTTCAGCAGGCGATCAGTCATGGTGAAGGGTATGAGCCGGATATTCAGAAACTCCTGAAGCGCGGGGCGAGTACCGTGGAGATCTATGACACCCTGACGATCAGCGATATCCGCGAAGCATGTGATCTGTTTTTGCCGGTTTTCCAAAAGACCTGTGGCGACCATGGTTTTGTCAGCCTGGAAGTGCTTCCGAACCTTGCTTTCAGTGAGGACGCGACGGTCGAGGAAGCAAGGCGGCTTTTTCGTCTTGTGAACCGTCCGAATGTTATGATTAAAGTGCCGGCCACCGAGCAAGGTATCTCGGCGGTTCGCCGCCTCATTGGAGAGGGGATCAATGTCAATGTGACGCTGATCTTCTCTCAAAAGAATTACCGGGACGTGGCGAATGCGTATCTGGATGGGCTTGAGGCGTTCGTGAAAAAAGGCGGCGATCTTTCTCGGGTTCATTCTGTCGCGAGCGTTTTTGTCAGCCGGATCGATACCGATATTGATAAACAACTCGACGCCAAGCTCGCGACCGAGAAGGATTCCGCGAAAAGGATGCTTCTCACCGACCTCAAAGGCAAGGCCGCGATCGCGAATTCCAAGATGATCTACCGGGAGTTCAAAGAGCTTTGGGGTTCCTCTCGTTTTCAGGCGCTCAAAAAGCAGGGGGCTTATGTCCAGAAACCTCTTTGGGCCAGTACCAGCTGCAAGAATCCCTCGTATCCGGATCTGATCTATGTGGAGACCTTGGTCGGGAGGGATACCGTGAACACGCTCCCGCAAAACACCTGGGAAGTGCTCTTGGCGAATGGCGAGATTCGTCCGGGTTCGGTGGAGGAAAATATCCCGGAGGCCGAAGCGGCTCTGACACTGCTCAGGGTTTTGGGCATCGACATTCACGTTGTTTGCGAACGTTTACAGAAGGAGGGTGTGAAATCTTTTATGAATTCCTTTGAATCCCTTATGACAACCTTGGAAAAGAAAAGAGACTCTAAAATGGCCTTACCCGTTAAAGTGAACATTTCGCTTCCAGAAAATCTTAAAAAATATGTGACGAATACAATTGCCCAGCTCGCGAAAAAAGATATCCATGCTCGTTGGTTCGCGAAGGATCCGACGCTTTGGTCGAATGACGCTCTTCACCAAAAAGTGATCCTCAATCGTTTGGGTTGGGTGGATAACTGCGAGAAGATCACCGGGCAACTCTATGAGATCGACGAGCTGCAGGAAAAAAATTTTAAGGCCAAGGTTCGCGATATTGTCCTTCTCGGCATGGGCGGCTCAAGCCTCGCGGCCGAGGTGTTGTCGCTCATCCTTAAGAAGCCCGCGTATAAAGTGAAAGGGGCGCTCAAAGGGATCCGTTTTCATCTGCTCGACACCACGGATCCGGCCAGTATCCTCAAAGTCGAAAAAATCGTGCGCTATCCTTCGACCGTCTTCCTCGTGGGCAGCAAGTCCGGTTCCACGATCGAGACGCGCTCGCAATACCAGTATTTCTTTGACCAGGTGAAAAAGTTTTACAAAAACGATGAGAGTAAAGCGGCGGAGCGGTTTGTCATTGTTACTGATCACGGGTCACCTCTGGAAACTCTGGGGCGCAGCAAGAACTTTGGCGGGCTTTTCCTGAATCCTCAAGATATTGGCGGCCGCTACTCGGCGCTATCTTTCTTCGGGCTTGTGCCCGCCGCGCTTTTGGGGATCGATGTTCGCCAAATCCTTGCCGATGCAGAGCGTTTTCTCGGCAGTATGCGGTCGACGAAGGATATTTCCAGAAACGAAGGCATCGCGCTGGGTATTCTTTTGGGGACCTTAGCTCTCAAAGGAAAAGACAAACTGACTTTCTGGACGTCGCCGGAGCTGGCGTCCTTCGCGGATTGGGCCGAGCAATTGATTGCCGAAAGCACGGGGAAGGACGGCAAAGGTATTACGCCTGTGGCGGGCGAGGTGCCGCTCAGTCTTGATCGTTATGGCAGCGACCGCATCTTCGTGATGCTGCGTCTCAAGGGGGAGAATGAGAAACTTTGGGCGACACGTATCAAGGGCCTCAAGGCCAAGGGGTTTCCGGTCCTGGATTTTGTGTGGAGCGATGGAATGAATGTGGGCGGAGAGTTCTTGCGCTGGGAAGTCGCAACAAGTTTCGCGAGTGTGGTCCTGAAGGTCAATCCCTTTGATGAGCCGAACGTGACGGAATCAAAAAATATCACGAGCCGACTTTTGGAGGATGTCAAAAAGAAAAAAGCGTTGCCGAAGCCTGGGCAGCTGCTTGTCTCAAAAAACGCGACACTTACCCCGGGCGATAAAAAAACGCTAGCGGCGTTTTTCGCCAAACTTCCGGAGAACGGTTTTGTCTCGCTTTTGGCGTATGTGGATCGTTCGCCAGCCACGAAGAAAGCCCTCCAGGGATTGCAGAAGTCCATGGCCTCAGCTTTGAAAGTTCCGGTGCTTTCCGGTTTTGGGCCCCGGTATCTCCATTCCATCGGTCAGCTTTACAAGGGTGGACCGAAACAGGGCATTTTTGTTGAGTTTTTTGCGAAGGACGGAAAAGACGTGAAGATCCCCGGCGAAGTTTATGGGTTCAGCCAGCTCAAACGGGCTCAGGCGATGGGGGACTATGAGGCGATTTCAAGTAAGGGCCTTTCGATCCTTGCGGTGGATTTAGGATCGAATCTCGTGACGGGGTTCAGCGCTTTTCATAAGAAGATAGCAGCTTTTTTGAAGGCCATCCCAAAAGCCGGAGCTAAAAAATCGTCCTAAAGCCTCGGGGGTTTTGGGCGTTAACTAACAGCTATAAAGGTCTCATAGAGTGCTATTTCAAATATCCACAAACAGATTTCCGAGCAGGCATACTTGGGC
>MHFU01000121.1:935-24943 GCA_001804345.1 Omnitrophica bacterium RIFOXYB12_FULL_50_7 | reverse complement strand
CGCTTGCGCGAGAATGGTTGCAGTCGTGGTACCGTCGCCAGCCACGTCGGAAGTTTTGGAAGCGACTTCCTTGACCATCTGGGCGCCCATATTTTCATAAGGGTCTTCAAGTTCGATTTCTTTAGCTACCGAGACGCCGTCCTTGGTGACGGTCGGGGAGCCGAATTTCTTTTCAAGAACTACGTTGCGGCCCTTGGGACCGAGGGTGACCTTGACTGCGTTTGCGAGCTGATCCACGCCATGCAGGATCGCTCGGCGTGCTTCTTCACTGAACAGAAGTTGCTTTGCCATGTTGTCTTCTCCTTTTGTTAATCGATGTTGTTGGATGTAATGCGATGCAGGCAGTGCCGTGTATCCGTAAATTAAAGTGACGCGGCGCTGGCACTCAGCAATTTTGAGTGCCAAGTGAGGCGTTATTGTATTCAGTGGGCTCAAAAAAGCAAGAGAAAAAAATAGCAAAAATTGGAAAAAACGGAATGGTAGATATCGGATGGAGGAGGGCGATTAAAACGGAACGTTGGATGACAAAGAACTCAATCCAGGAACGCCCTCCGCCATCCACCCTCTGCTGCCCGGGAGGGATTACCGCTGGTAATTCCTCCAAAGAGCGAGGAGGGACTTGGTGGAATGCTTAGGGTCAACGGTGTCGATATGCTTGGCATAAGGGCGGATCACCTCGGCGAATCCCCCCGTGGCCAGAACCCGAAGATTCTGTCCATATCGCTTTCGGAATCTCAAAATCAGCTCATCGGTCATGGCGCCATAGCCCTCGAGGATCCCCGACTCCATGCATTCCCGGGTGTTCCTTCCGAGAAAGGATTTTGATTTTTTTGGCATAGGGAGTTTCTTGGGAAGCAGGGCGGCTCTCTGGCCCAGTGCTCTATAAGCTGTTTCAGGCCCCGGAATGATCATCCCGCCCTGGAAGACTCCCTTGGAGTCAATGTAGTCGAAAGTAATGGCTGTTCCGTAGTCAATAACAAGCATCGGGAGGCGATACATCTTCGTAGCGCCATAGATATTGACCTTCCTGTCACATCCTAACCCATTGAAATTCTTATAGTTATGGCGTATTTTTACAGGCAAATTGCTCCCAACAACCCAGATACTCAGGCCTTTGATGCTTTGTAATTTATACTTCAGAAAGGCTGTAATTTTAGGGAATACAGAGCTAATAACAACATCTAAATGACTTTTTTTACCACATGCAGCCAATTTGGAAGCATATTTTGGGATATCGCTATAATGCATAGATCCAAAGTTCAGCAACCGACCCCCTTCATAAAATCCGACCGTGGCTGCCGTGTTCCCAATGTCGATTGCGAATATCCTTTTGATCATTTTCGTGTCCCTGTTACCCAAGATCACCTCGTAGGTGCACCTACGAGGTGATCTTGGGTTATTTTATGGTTTTTGTTCTGTAGAGCTCTTCAAGCTTTACGGAAAACTCTTCGAGGATATGGTCCAGAACATCTTCTGTTGAATAGTTCCTTTTCTTCAAAACCATCATGGATACCCCCTCGGGAGGGAGTTCCGAGGCTTCTGCGTTCACGTTCAAGCCGATGCCTACAACCACAGCTTCCAGCTTGGCTGACGAAGACAAGGCTTCGGTCAATATGCCACAGATCTTTTGCGAACCGACCATGACGTCGTTGGGCCGTTTGAATTCTGAGACGATATCATACTTCTCTTTCAAGACCTTGGCAACCGCACGGCAAGCGACCTGAGTGAGCATGGGGGCTTGGGCCGGGCTGAGTGGCGGTCTGAGGAGGATTGAACAAAGAAGGTTTTTCCCCCGAGGAGAAAGCCACTGCCGTCCGGGTTTGCCGCGTCCTGCGGTTTGATGATCCGAGAGGATGACAAGCCCCTCAGAGGCACCTTGTCTGGCGCGTTCCAGAAGGAGCGTGTTTGTCGATGTGACCTCGGTGAGTTTTTCGACCTGGAAGCGAATCATGCTCCAAAATTTCCAATAACCAAGAAACAAGAACCAAATAAATTCCAATTTTCAAAATTTAAAAACAGATCCCGTTTTAATGCTTGAATTTTGGCGCTTGGTTCTTGTTGGGTCATTGGATCTTGATTCTTGGAGCTCATTTTCAAGTGACAATTCTTGGTAAATGAGAACTCAGGCGCGTGACGATCTCATAGGGGATAGTCCCGGCCCACCCGGCGATATCTTCAGCCGTGATGCGTTCATTCTGATCCTCGCCTATAAGCGTGACCGTATCGCCCGCTTGGGCTTCGGTATTTCCGAGGTTCACAGCGATATAATCCATCGAAACCTTGCCTGCGAGGAGATAGCGTTTTCCTCGGAAAAGTACGGAAGCATTTTTCCACGCGGCATAAGGATAACCGTGGCTGTACCCGAAAGGTATCACCGCGATCGTGGTATCTTGTTGGGAGATAAATTCCCGGCCATATCCGACCGATTCGCCGGCCCGGACTTTCTTGACAAGGACGATGCGGCTTTTGAGTGAAAGCACCGGTTCAAAATAAGCCGCGTTTTTCAATCCGGGATCAGGATAGATGCCATAAAGCGTGAGGCCCGGCCGGATCATATTGAAGAGCGGGGTCTTCAAAGTCAAGGTTGCGGCGCTATTGGTGGCATGACGGAACCGGAACACGATATTTTTTTCTTCGAGCATTTGAAGCAGGATCCCGAATTTTCGGACCTGCTTTTCGCGGAACGCGTCATCTTTTTCCGCGGTTGGGAAATGTGTGTAAATGCCGTCCAGCATAATGCCCTTGAGCCCGGCCATTTCCTCTATAGAAAGAGCGGCTACACGGAGAGGAATTCCCATGCGGCCCATCCCCGTGTCGATCTTCACATGGATCGAAGTTTTTCGGCCAAGGCTTTCTGACAGATTCGAGATCTCGCGAGCCTTTTCGAGACTCGAAACGCTCAAAGTAATGCCGCCCAAGAGCGCCGCCGGGAGCTCGTGCGAAAACAAATGTCCGAAAAGGAAGACGGGTGTCTTGGGATGATGCTCTTTCAGCTCCAGCGCTTCCCGCAGAGTGGCAACGCCGAAGTAGGTGACCTTGCCGGCAAGAATGCTCGCGATTTCTTCGAGTCCGTGACCGTAGGCATTCGCTTTGATGACCGCGAGAACATCGGTTTGTCCGGATCGTTCCTGAAGGGTCTGGAGATTTTTGAGAAGACGATCCGCGCGAAGTTCAATCCATGAGTTGTGCTGGATTGCGGATCTGTTTTGAGTGAGGTCGGTCATATTTCCTTTTTGGATAGGGGACAGGCAAGCATTAGTGCCGGTCCCCTTTGAGTTTTTCTTCCGCTTCGGAGCTGCGCAAATAAACCGGCAAGAATTCCTTCGGTCGCGTGAGCTTTTTCAAAAGCGGATCTTGCATTTCAAATAATCTGATCAATGTGGCGGCCCGGGGACTCCAGTTCTTCTCAGGCACTACCGCAAGATCTTTGGCAGCGAGTTTGGTGACCCCGTCACCGGTGATCCAACTTCCCGCGGGAAGTCCGGAGATCATCTCATCGATGGAAACGACACGAGGTGGTCCGGACGGCAACCACCTTTTTCCATGAGAACAGTACGAACGAGTGTAAAGTTTACCACGACGTGCGTCGAGGCACACCGCAAGATTTTGATAGCCCTTTATTCCTGCGGCGATCACATCGAGGGAAGAGGCGCCATAGCAAGGTTTGGGGTGGATCGCGAGGAAGCCTTTGAGCGTAGCAAAACCGATACGTAATCCCGTGAAGGAGCCTGGTCCGCGGCTGATCAGGAAGGCGTCGATATTCCCGATCTCCATTTTTTCTTTTTTGAGGAGTCGGTCAATCACGGGGATGAGATTTTCCGCGTGTTTCATATAGCCTTGAACCATGGCGTGGCGGAGCCTACCCCCGCTTTTTTTGATCGCAACGCTCAGGACCGGACTGGAAGTTTCAATGGCGAGTAAGTTCATAGTGGACGGTATTGTATTCAAAAAGCGAAAAAAGGGAAACGGGAAACAGCGCGCCTAATGGCGCGGGAAACGGGGAACGGGAGACGGTGAGCGGAAATGCTTTTTCGCTGCCCGTTAGCCGTTCCCCGCGGATCGCATCGCGGCCGTCGCCGCGATGTTGACATACCCCCATAGGGTATGCTACGCTTGGGGGATGAAGAAGGGAATGGACCATCAGGACAAATTGATATCGCTTCGAAGGATCGAGGGCCAGATCCGCGGGATCCACAAGATGATCGAGGACCGTCGCTACTGCGTCGATATTCTTTACGCGATTAGCGCCGCGATCGGAGCTCTCAGGAACGTGGAATCCAGGATCCTCAAGGACCATATGAACGCCTGCGTGAAGACCGCTTTTAATGGGAAGTCTGTGGCGGAAAAAAACCGCAAGATCCAGGAGATCTATGAGCTGCTCGAGCGTATTAAGAAATGAATTCTTAATGAATATGAGGAGGAGTAGAATGAGTGCGCCAATCTCAAAAGAGGGCCACGCGATGAAAAAAATGCTCGTAGCAATGCTAATCCTTTCAATCCTATTCTTTTCCACAATCCCATCCATCCAAGCGGAAGAAAAATCTCAGGCGAGTCCCACTTTGCGCTTGCCGGATCTCATTCAACAGGCTCTTGAGAAAAACCCCGAGATTGCTGCGGCCAAAGCCGAATGGTTTGCTTCGAAAAAAAGAATCCTTGCGTCCTGGGCGCTTCCGGACCCGATGGGGGAATATGACATCATGGGGCCCATGGTGGAAACCATGACGGGTCCTGAGAAGAATCGCTTTATGATTTCCCAGGAAATCCCTTTTCCCGCGAAACTCTGGGAAAAAAGAAAAGCTGCCAAAGCCGAAGCTGAAAGCGTCCATGCGCGGTTTCGCGCTCTTGAGCGGGACATCACGAACAAACTCACCCAGCTCTATTTCGAGCTTTATTACATCGATGCTTCACTGGATACTCTCGCGGAAGTCAAAGAACTTCTGAAGAAGATCGAGGGAGTTGCACAGGCGCGTTATTCCAATCTGTCAGGAGCTCAACGGGATGTTGCCAAGGCACAAACGGAATTTTCACTAAATCTTGAAAAACTTTACACGCTCGAGCAGCAACGCGAGAGTGTGGTGGCTCAGATGAACGCGCTCCTGGATCAGGATCCTATGATCGCGATCGGAAAAGCGATGCTCCCGCCCAAACCTGCTCTGGATCGTCCTCTCGTTGAATTGATTAATCTGGCTGTTCAGAATCGGCAGGAGATCAAGGAGGCGGAGGCGACGGTCTCCAAGACCCGTTATTCGAAACGGTTGGCGCAGTTAGCGTATTTTCCGGACGTGAATGTTGGGTTCGAATATATCCGGATCGGTGATGGCTCGACCATGGCAGCGAACGACGGCAAGGACGCGTGGATGTTCCCGCTCAGAGTCAATCTTCCGGCTTGGCAGAACCGGATCATTCCGGAGATCCAGGAAGCCAAGAAGCTTGAGGAGGCGCAAAAATCCAAGCTGCTCGCCGTGAAGAACCAAACCTTTTTTGAAGTGAAAGACGCGTATTATCGTTTTAAAACAGCCTCCAAGATCGCGGATCTTTATGAAGTCGCAATCGTTCCGCAGGCAAAACTGACGCTTTCTGCGGACCAAGCGGGTTATGAATCCGGCAAGTCGAGTTTCCTTGATCTTCTGGACAGCGAACGTGTCTATCTCAACGCGAAACTTTCGGAAGTTCAATTTTTGGCGGAAGCGCTCAAGGCTTACGCTCATCTATCCTGGGCAACGGGGTTGGATCTTGATAAAAATAATCCCCCTCTTTTGTAAAGAGGGGATAGGGCCTGCCTGCCGGCAGGCAGGGAGATTTTTTCCTGTCACCATGGAAAATCCCCCTGAGTCCCCCTTTGCGAAAGGGGGAAATGGATTTCCGGCTGTTCGAATATGAATTGTAGAAATAGCGTAGCAGAAAAGGAGCAAAAGAAATGATCAAAATGAATCGTTTTTTATCCATCGGCGTTCTTTTAGTGATTGTAATCGTAACGGGCGCCATTGCGTTACGATCGATGGGGCATCTTTCAGTTCACTCGGGCAAACATGCCGAAAAAGCGGTTTATTACTGTCCCATGCATCCGAATTACACCTCGGACAGGCCGGGCACATGCCCGATCTGCAATATGTCGCTCGTGAAAAAGGAAGAACAAACCACAGACAAAAAATCTATGGACCATGGACCGTCGACTGTGGACCAACCAAGGGTGTTCACGGTCGCGCAACTTGTGGCGATGAAACCGGGTGAGATCTGCCTTCTTCATAAATGCAAAATGGGGACCTGCATGATCGCGATGACGCCGGAACTCGCGAAACTCGGGAAATGCCCGCATTGCGGAGAGGATCTCGGAGTAATCATTAAAGAAGCCTTTCCCCAAGGTTATACGTCCGTGCAACTTGGTGCCTCAAAGCAGCAGGCGATCGGAGTCAAGACCGCACCGGTCCGAAAAATGGCACTAACGAAGACCATTCGTGCCAGCGGCCGCATTGCATACGATCCTGAGCTTTATCAAGCTGAGGAAGAATACCTCCAGGCCGCGCAAGCTTTGAAGAAAGCCGGGATCGCGGATCCGGAGATCAGGGAACAGGCCGCGAAGCTCGTGGATTCCTCAAAGATCAAATTGCGGCTCCTGGGTCTGAGCGAGGGAATCGTTCAAGAGATCGAAAAGGCAGGTAAATCGGACCGTTCGCTCCTCTATTCTGATGCGGGCGGCAAAGTCTGGCTTTACGCGCCCATTTATGAATATGAAACGCCGCTTGTACACGTGGGAGATGCGGTGGAGGTCGAGGTGCCCGGGGTTTCCGATAAAAAATTCCAGGGAATCATTCGTTCTATTGATTCTGTGGTGGACCCGGTGACGCGTTCTCTCAGGATCCGCGCGCAACTGGACAATCCTGACGGGACTCTAAAACCCGAAATGTACGTGAACGCGGTGCTGAAAGCGGACCTCGGGGAGCAACTCGCGGTCCCGGAGGAAGCGGTTTTCGCGACCGGGGAAAAGAATATCGTTTTCGTAGTTAAGGAGAACAATGTTTTTGATCCCCGCGAAGTGGTCCTTGGCGCGAAGGTCGATCGTTTCTATGAGATCAAAAGCGGGCTTCAGGAAAATGAGATCGTCGTCACAAGCGGTAATTTCCTGATCGATTCCGAAAGCCGGCTTAAATCCGCGCTCGAGGGCGCTGGCGGCGGAGGGCACAAGCATGGTAATTCATAAAGGAAAGCAAAAGATTCATCGTAGCGCAGGTTTAAACCCGCGCTACAACAAATTAGGGGACAGGCAGTCACTTAATGCCTGTCCCCTAATGGGATCAATCAAGAGGTAGCATGATGGATGAACAAAAAGCGTCTCCCAAGTTGCGGCAGGGCGGGTGGGTCGAGAAGATCATTGAGTTTTCGGCCCATAACAAACTTCTGATTTTTGTTTTGACCGCAGTCGCCATCGCTGCGGCGTTCTGGTCCCTGAAGAACATCCCGCTCGACGCCATTCCCGATCTTTCCGACACGCAGGTCATTATTTATTCCAAGTGGGACAGGAGTCCTGACGTCATCGAAGACCAGGTGACGTATCCGATTGTGACAGCCATGCTCGGCGCTCCGAATGTGAAGGCGGTCCGTGGGTTCTCGGACTTTGGATATTCCTATGTTTACGTGATCTTTAAGGACGGGACCGATCTTTATTGGGCGAGGAGTCGCACGCTCGAATACCTGAGCAAGATCATCCCGCGACTTCCCCAGGGTGTTCAGACCGAGCTTGGCCCCGATGCCACCGGAGTGGGCTGGGTCTATCAATATGCGCTGGTGGATAAGACCGGCAAACATGACCTTCAGGAACTGCGGAGTTTTCAGGACTGGTATTTGCGTTATTACCTGCAAAGCGTTCCCGGCGTTGCAGAAGTCGCTTCGCTCGGAGGTTTTGTCAAACAGTACCAAATCACGATCGACCCGAACAAACTCCTCACTTACAACATCCCGATCACCAAGGTCATGGACGCGGTTCGAAGCGGCAATCAGGAAACGGGAGGCAGGGTCCTCGAATTCTCCGGCGCTGAATATATGGTACGCGGTCGGGGTTATGCGAAGTCCGTCAAGGATTTCGAGGATATTGTAGTGAGTGTGGATCCCAAAGGAACGCCGGTCCTCATTAAAAATGTTGGCACCGTAGCGATCGGGCCAGATATTCGCCGCGGTCTCGCGGACCTGGATGGGGAAGGGGACGTGGTGTCGGGAACCGTGGTGATGCGCTCGGGCGAGAACGCGTTGAACGTGATCAATCGTGTGAAAGCGCGGATCGAAGAACTGAAACCTTCTTTTCCGTCGGGCGTGGAGCTTGAGGTCACCTACGACCGCTCCGAATTGATCCTTCATGCCATGGATACGCTCAAACATCAGTTGGCCGAGGAAATGTTGATCGTGAGCTTTGTGATCCTGCTTTTTCTTTGGCATTTTCCTTCCGCGATCGTGCCGATCGTTACGATCCCGATCTCCGTCCTGCTTTCATTTATTTTTCTTCATCAGATGCATCTCACGTCGAACATCATGTCACTTTCCGGCATTGCGATCTCGATAGGCGTGCTCGTCGACGGAGCGATCGTGGAAGTGGAGAACGCCTACAAACGTCTCGAACAATGGATCGAAGGCGGTCGCAAAGGGGATTTTCATCTGATCCGGCTGCAGGCCTTAAAAGAGGTCGGACCTGCCGTGTTCTTTTCTCTCCTTGTGATCGCGGTGTCGTTTCTTCCGGTCTTTACGCTTTTGGACCAGGAAGGCCGTCTCTTCAAACCGCTCGCTTGGGCCAAGACCTTTGCAATGGCTGCGGCGGCGATCCTGGCAATCACTTTGGATCCGGCTTTGCGCATGCTTTTCTCGAGGATGGATCCGATTAAGTTTAGACTTCCGTTTTTCCCGAAAAAGGTCGAGGACGGGATCTCCAAAGTGGCGACGACGCTTACGGTCGGGACTTATTATCCGGAAGAGAAACATCCGGTCAGCAAAGTTCTCTTCAGGATCTATGAGCCGGCCTGCCGTTTTGTCCTGAAGTACCGGAACGCGACACTCGTCACAGCTCTTGTGCTTGTTCTGACCACCATTCCCGTTTATTTCAAATTAGGGTCGGAGTTTATGCCGCCGCTTTGGGAACAGAATCTCCTTTATATGCCGACGACATTGCCGGGGATCTCGGTGACTGAGGCGCAATTTCTTTTACAGAAACAGGACAAGATCCTGAAGTCGTTCCCGGAGGTCGAACGGGTGTTCGGAAAATCGGGCCGGATGGAAAGCTCCACGGATCCCGCGCCTTTTTCCATGATGGAAACGGTCATTCTTTTGAAGCCGGAAAATCAGTGGTCTAAAAAAGAACAGTGGTATTCCAAATGGGTCCCGGGATGGTTCAAAGGGCTTTTCCAGTGGATCTGGCCGGAACATATTTCGCGCGAAGAACTGATCCAGAAACTGGATGAAGCTCTGAAGATCCCCGGAACAACGAATGCCTGGACCATGCCGATCAAGAACCGGATCGACATGCTTTCGACCGGCGTCCGTACGCCGATCGGCATCAAGGTGCTGGGCGCGGATATCAAAAAGATCGAAGAGATAGGGACGCACATTGAAATGATCCTGAAGGACGTCCAAGGGACCCGGAGCATCTACGCGGAACGGGTTGCGGGCGGGTATTTCCTGGATTTCGATATCAATCGTGAGGCCCTGGCGCGGTACGGGCTTTCTGTTGCGGATGTCCAGGCGGTCATCACTTCGGCCATCGGCGGGGAAAATATCACGACCACGATCGAAGGCCGTGAGCGGTATCCCGTGAACGTCCGCTATTCCAGGGAATTCCGTGACGATATCGAAAAACTGAAGCGAGTGCTTGTTCCCACAGCTACGGGCCAGCAGATCCCGATCGCGCAACTCGCGGACATCAAAAAAGTTTCTGGCCCCGCGATGATCCGAAACGAGAACGGCCTGCTCGCAGGTTACGTGTACGTGGACATGACCGGTCGTGACATCGGGAGCTACGTCGACGATGCCAAAAAGATCGTGGCGAAGGAGCTCAAATTACCGCAAGGATATGCGCTCGTCTGGAGCGGGCAGTACGAGAACATGATTCGCGTGAAGGAACGGCTCAAAGTAGTTCTGCCGCTCACGCTCTTTCTGATCTGCCTGCTTCTTTATATGAATACCAAGTCCGCAGTGAAGACCGGGATCGTGCTATTGGCCGTTCCTTTTTCACTGGTCGGGGCCGTCTGGTTCTTGTGGGCCTTGGGCTATCACGTTTCAATCGCGGTTTGGGTCGGGATGATCGCACTCATGGGGCTCGACGCCGAGACGGGTGTCTTCATGCTTCTCTTTTTGGACCTTGCCTATCATGAAGCTGTCGACAAGGGAAAGATGCGTACGGAAAAAGACCTCGAAGAAGCGATCATCCATGGCGCGGTCAAGCGTGTGCGGCCGAAGATGATGACCGTCATGGCGGCGTTCATGGGCCTTCTGCCGATCATGTGGGCTTCAGGAGCGGGTTCGGACGCCATGAAGCGGATCGCAGCGCCGATGATCGGCGGGTTGGCAACTTCCTTTATTCTGGAGTTACTAGTGTACCCCGTCATCTATTTCATCTGGAAATGGCGGTTTGAAATGAAACAGGGAAAATCAGATTGGGTAGTGGCGCAACACGATTAAACACAGAAGGTTTTCGTGATGGATCAAGAGAATCTCAAGGAAGGCGAAAAAAATGTTCGAGAGCCCCGCCTTACGAAACAGGCGTTTTTAAAAAATGTTATTGGCGGCGTCAAAAAACGGTATAAAAAAGTTATTTTATGGATAGCAATTCATCTCGCTGGTTTGGCGCTGGCGTGGGGGCTTTTAGCATGTCCTCTGTTGCGTTTTTTGCACGTGTGTCCAATGCGCTAAAAGGATGCCTGTGTGGCCCCGGAGTGAAAAATAATAAATAAAAAAGGAGAAGCATTAAAATGAAGAAAAGCGTTGTATTAGCGTTGTTGTTGGTATGCGTGATGTCGGTTGTGGCTCAGCCGGTTTTTGCTGCGGAGGAAAAGGCTCAGTCGGGGATCGTGGACGTGGGGAACAAGCTGTGTCCGATCTCGGGCGAGCCTGTGTCGGGGACAAGCTTTGTCGAATACCAGGGCAAGCGTTATGGCCTTTGCTGTTCGGGATGTGACAAGATGTTTCTCGCAGAGCCTGAGAAATACCTTGCGAAGATGAACGCCCAGGAAGCGGCGTTGGTGCAGAAATCAGTGTCTACACAGGAGCCCATGCGGGAAACCGAGCATTCTCACCACGAGATGTAAAGAAGGGGATGCTGGGCTGTTACACTTAAGGCGCAGGACCCGAGATAAAGTCCGACTTTATCTTGGGTGGATGTTGAAAGGAATCCGGCTATGAAAATGCCGTCGTTCAAAATGCAACTCGCTGGTTTTTTGGTGGTGTTTGCGGTGGGTCTTTCTTTGGTGTTTTGGGAGGCATCACTCCTTATTGCGCTTCTGATCGCAGTGGGTTCGGCGCTCTTCTTCGATGCTGTGGCGGTATTCTTCAAGACCCAAAAGGTCAAGTTCAGCGAAAGCGCCTTGATCTCCGGGCTTATTATCGGGTTCGTTCTTTCGAGTGCTCAGCCTTGGTGGATTTTTTCGGCCGCGGTTTTTTTTACTATTGCCTCCAAACATATCCTTTGCTGGAACCATAAGCATCTCTTGAATCCGGCGGCTTTTGGCATTTTTCTCACGGTCATTATCTTCAAGGCATACATCGCCTGGAACGGTGCCGATCTTTGGTATGTTCTCGTTCCTTTCGGAATTTATTTCACTTGGAAGGTCCGCAAGCTGGAGATGGCGGGTGTGTATTTTCTGGTAGGGGGACTGTTGTCTGTAGCCGAGGCGTTTCTGAAAAGAGAATCTCCGTCGTTATCCTTCTTGGGAGATCAGAACTTCTTTTTTATTTTTATCATATTGATCGAACCTAAAACAACACCTATCAGGAAAACTGGCAAACTTCTTTTTGGCGCCGGTGTCGCGGCTGGAGTGTTTTTATTGAATGCGATGGGGGTCCCGATGAGAGCGGAGCTCTACTGTCTGCTCGCTTTTAATCTTATAGTTCCATTTTTGAATAAACTGCCATAAAAAATGATCCAATCGAGAAGGAGGAAGACGATGAAAAAAATGATTGTGCTGTTCGTCGTTCTGGCACTGATGGTTCCTGGGGTGGCTTCGCCCGCGTTCGCGGCGAAGAAAGCTGATGCGGGCATTGTGAATGTTGGCAACAAGATGTGCCCTGTCACGGGTGATCCGGTTTCAGGAAAGGATTTTGTCGTTTATAAAGGCAAGCGCTACGACCTTTGCTGTCCGATGTGCAAGAAGTCTTTTCTGAAAAATCCCGGAAAATACATTGCTCGGATGGAAGCGAAGGAAAAAGTTGCAGCTCCGGCTGCGATGGTAATGCCCGCCGTTCTCCAACCTCCGGCCCCTCCTGAAGAGTCAGGCAAGAAACAGTAAGCGATCCGAAACAAGATATGTGTTGCTCCAGTTTTTCAATAGACCAATTCTCCCTCTTTTCCAAAGAGGGGCCGGGGGAGATTTTTTAATCCCCATCAGTCCCCCTTTGACAAAGGGGGAAATGACCGGAGCAACGCACAAGATGTTTGATGAAAAGTAAAAAGGTGGCTGTCACCAAAGAATCTCGAGGAGAAAGCAAAAATAGTGACAGTCCCGCAACGGTCGGTACAATCACTAAAGGAAAGGGGATTTTGGATGGAAGAACACGGTGAGGATGTCTGCTGCGGGGAAAGTGACAAGAAAAAACCGTGGTATCGGACCGGGCTTTTTTTTATTGTTTGCCTGACGCTCGTGTCGCTGGCTGCTTCTTTTCTTTTTCCCGCGATGGAAGGCTTTCGCCGGATCTTTTGGGAATATGTCCGGATCATGTTCTGGCCCATTCTTGCCGGATTTTTTGTGGGCGGGTTGATCGATCATTACGTGCCGAAGGAATATATCTCCAAGCACCTGGCGGTCCCGAAAAAACGGACGATCTTTTATTCGGTAGGATTTGGATTCTTGATGAGCGCTTGTTGTCACGGAATCCTCGCGATCTCGATGGAGATCCACAAAAAAGGCGCTTCAGGTCCTGCGGTGGTGAGTTTTCTTCTCGCGAGTCCCTGGGCCAATCTTCCTATCACGATACTTCTCTTCGGGTTCTTCGGGGTCAAAGCGTTCCTGATCGTCTCGGGCGCGCTTCTTGTCGCGCTTGTCACAGGATTTTCCCTGCAAGGTCTGGATAGCCTCGGATGGATCGAGAAAAATCCTCACTCGGTGGTGGTCGATCCCGGTTTTTCGATCCGTAGCGACGTTGCATCAAGATTGCGTGATCATGACTGGACCCATGAAAGTTTTCGGCACGCGGTTCGCGGAATCTGGAAGGGAATGACCTCGCTTGCCGCCATGGTGTTGCCTTGGGTGCTCATCGGAGTCCTTCTTGCCGGGCTTGTTTCAACGTTGGTGCCGGGCCACATCTTCCACCAGTATTTCGGGCCGACGCTTTTGGGACTGCTCGTGACGATGGGGGTGGCCACGCTTCTGGAAGTTTGTTCCGAGGGAACTTCGCCCCTCGCATTCACGATCTACCAACAGACCGGCGCGTTCGGCAATGCCTTTGCGTTTCTGATGGGTGGTGTGGTGACGGATGTGACCGAGATCGGTCTTGTCTGGAAAAATCTGGGGCCCCGAACCGCGCTTTGGATGCTTGCGATCAGCTTGCCGCAGGTGGTGCTGCTGGGGTGGATTTTCAATAAGCTCTAAAAGGGGGAAACGGTTAACGGGGAACGTTTAAGCTTTTTCGTTCGCCGTTCTATAATCCCGGGGACTCAGCACGACAAGTCTACGGGGCAGGCATATCGCTTAATTTTAGACAGAAAGAAAACGGGAGGGGTTGTGGGGATGGGCGATGAACCAAAGAGGTTAAGAGTGGCACTTCTGGTCGCGGCGTTGATGCTGTGTTTTGCCGTTATTCCCGCGCTACCGTATATCTATTTTATACTGCTTCGATGGGTGGTTTGCGCTGCCGCGGCTTATGCGGCATTTAAGTTGAAGGATCGCCCTTCACTGAGCGGCCACTTCATTCCGTTATGGATCGTGGCGGTTTTGTTTAATCCTTTGATTCCCGTTTATCTGACCGGATTGATCTGGTTGATGATCGATCTGGCCTGCGCGGTTTATTTTCTCACATTATCAAAAAAGATTTCATAATCCCGGGAATGAATCGCTTCATTGGGGACAACGGATCAACAAGGAACGGATTTTTCAGAAAAAACATTTTTTTTATTTTGCACTAAATTTTAATTCGAGTTATGATGCTGCCCAAATTTCAAAGGAGGGTTATTCCCATGGCGTCAAAAGGGACAGAAGAAAAAATCAAAGCATTGGCCTATAAGTATTATCTTGAGCGCGGGAAAAAAGACGGGTTTGACCAGGTCGATTGGAGCCGAGCAACAAAAGCGGTTCAACATGAGGAATGTTTTCACCTAGCTTCATTGCTATTGCTTCTTGTTGCCGCGTTCTGCCTTTATCTGGAGAGGGGTTGAAACATAAACAAGGGTTAGTGTTGTCGAACGAAACACTCAATAAATTCTTCTAGGGGAACGGTAAACGGGGAACGCCAGGCTTCTCGTTAGCCGTTCCCCGTTTCACGATTCGTTGAATTTCTTCCGCTTCTTCCTTTTTCCCTCGCTTGAGAGCTCCTTCGATATAGATCTTCGCTTTTTCTTCTAGCGTTTTCCGTACGGCGACGGATTGTTCGGGGGTGAGGATATTTTGCGAGAGGATCTTGGCAAGGGAGCGAATGCGGAATTGGTCCATGGCCGGAAATTCGCGGGAGCGCTGGTCGGCGTGACCGCCGTACTTCATGATGTAAGGTTTTTCAATAAGGCCGATCGGATGTTTTGCGGCGATCCTAAGCCACAGGTCATAATCCTCACAGGCAGGAAGCGACTCGTCGAAAAGTCCGATCTCGTCAAAGAGTTTTCGGTGCATCATGACCGCGGACGGGCTCACGATGCAAAGCGGCAGACATTTTTCAAAGATCTGCCCCCCGAATTTTTGATGTTTCTTCATCGGGTTTACGCGCGTGCCGTTCCGCACCCAGATCTCTTCGGTCTGACAAATTAAATACTTCGTGTGAGCTGCAAAAAATTCCAGCTGGGCTTTTAGCTTGCCGGGCTTCCACTCATCATCCGAATCCAGGAACGCGATCCATTTGCCCTTCGCTTCCCTGATTCCGAGGTTCCGGGCGGCGGCGGGGCCTTTGTTTTCCTGACGGAAAACCCGGGGAACGGAGAACGGGGAACGGGATTCGATAAGATGATGGGTGTTATCCGTCGATCCGTCATCGACGATGATGAGTTCAAAATCCGCACCTTTTTGCGCGAGGACGGAGTCGATTGCGCGCGGCAGAACTGTTTTACGGTTGTATGTGGGGATGACGACGCTGACGCTTGGCATGGGGAATTGTAACATAGCTTTTTGATGCCTAGAGTGGCCAGTTTGGGATTACATCGAAGCGTTGGCTCGAGTTGTTCATTGACAGTCAATGATCGGAGTTTATACTATTCCTCGCCATGTTCCCTAAACTTCTTTTTTTCGACAGCAGCAAAACTATAAGGTCACTCTGCGGCCTTTTCCTCGTCCTTCTTACCGGGGTCATTTTTTATCTGGATATCATTACCCATAGTATGGTCGCGTTCGATATCTTCTATTTTCCATCCATCATGCTCATGACATGGTATTTGGGCGGAAGAGCCGGCGTTTTAATGACGGTTTTGACCGCGACCATGTGGTTTATCGCCCAGGAAGACGTGGAGGCCTGGGGAGGGAAGGATATTTTCTATTTGGATGGAGTGGTTCATTTCATCATCTTTAGTCTGGTTTGCGGCATGACGCAGCGGTTACGGAAAAAAGCAATACAGCTTGAAGAAATGTCCCAAGAGCTTGCCCGGTCGAATTTCGAGCTCGAAATTTTTGCTGGAAGTGCGGCTCACGATCTTCAGTCTCCTTTGGCGGCTATTTTAGGTTTCGCGGAGCTTCTGGGAGATAAACTTAAAAATTCAGGAGATGAGACGGCGAAGGATTTTACAAAGCGTATTATCAACAATGTGAAACGGATGAGTGCTTTTATCAAAGCGCTTTTGAATTATGCTAATGTGAAAAAACCTGAGGCCTCGACGCCTCCCGTGGAGCTGGAGAAGATTGTCGAGGAGGTGATGGGCGACTTCCATTCTTTGATTCTTCAAAAGAAAGCGGAAGTGACCTGCAGTCCTTTGCCTGTTTTATCAATCAATCCCGGTCTCGCGGGACTGCTTTTTCAGAACTTGATCGGCAATGCGCTGAAGTATTGCGAAAAGGAGCCGCGGATTCATATCTCGGCTGTTCTCAAAAAGAAAGCATGGTTTTTTTCGATTCAAGACAACGGGATCGGTATCCCGGAAGAATCCCTGGAGCGCGTTTTCATTATGTTTGAAAAATTGGCAACACGGCAGAAATATCCGGGATCCGGGATCGGTCTTGCGACCTGCCAGAAGATTGTGGAACGTTACGGCGGGCGCATTTGGGTCGAATCAACGGTCGGGGAAGGCTCGACTTTCTTTTTCACTCTGCCTGCCGGGTGAAGCTGAATGCCCGAATGAATGTCTGAAACGGAAAGCTCGGAAAAATGAAAAAAAAGAACGGAAAAAAACTCAAGATCTTGTTCGCGGCTTCGGAGGCGGTGCCGTTCATCAAAACCGGCGGCCTCGGAGACGTGTGCGGGGCTTTGCCCAAGATCCTGAAGAAACTCGGGCATGATGTCCGGCTTGTCCTGCCGCGTTATTGGTCCATCAGTAAGGAAAAGTACGGCTTGAAACCCGTTCTGGGGCCGATGGGTGTTTCGACTGGCAACGGCATCGTTTGGTGCCAGGTCTTTGAAGGGAAGTCGGACGGATTCCCGGTCTATTTTATCGAGCATGAAAGTTATTTCGGACGGGCCGGGCTTTATGACGATGGTAATTGGGAATTCGGGGACAATCCCGAGCGGTTCGGATTTTTTTCGCGTGCCTGCCTCCAGCTTTGTCAGGACCTGAAGTTCCAGCCCGATATCATCCATTGCCACGACTGGCAGACGGCGCTTGTCGCGCCGTATCTGAAGATCTGGGAGCAGCGTAATCCCTTTTTTGCGGGGACTGCGAGCGTTTTTTCGATCCATAATATTGCCTATCAAGGGACTTTCACGGCCGACGCCTACGGTTTTCTCGGTCTCGGGCGCGACAATTTCACGGACGCCAAGTTCGAGAATTTCGGAGGCATCAATTTCATGAAGGGCTCGATCTTTTACGCTGATGCCATCACGACTGTCAGTCCCACGTATGCCAAAGAGATCCTCGGCGAGCCCGGAGCGAATGGGCTTTCAATCTATATTCAGCGGCGCAAGGAGGATCTCTTTGGGATCCTCAATGGCGCGGACTACGACCATTGGGATCCTGAGGTTGACCAGCTTATTCCGGCGAATTATTATTCCAGGGATCTATCCGGAAAAAAACTTTGCAAAGAAGCGCTACGAAAAGAATTCTTGCTAGATCCCAAGGAGAGAGTTCCAATCGTAGGTATTGTCTCACGGTTCGTGGAGCAGAAAGGTTTTCAGTATTTGATGCTCGTTATGCACCGCATCCTGCGCGATATGGACGTGCAGTTCGCCATTATTGGAAGTGGGGACAAGGGACAGGAGGATTTTTTTGGGGGGCTTCCCGCGCTTTATCCCGGAAAGGTAGGTGCCTGGATCGGCTACAACGAACGCAAGGCGCACCTGATCGAAGCGGGAGCCGATTTTTTTTTGATGCCGTCACTTTATGAGCCGTGTGGGCTCAATCAGATCTACAGTTTGAAATACGGGACACTTCCGATCGCGCGCGCGACCGGCGGGTTGAAGGACACGATCATTCCCTACGAAGAAAAAAGCGGTTTCGGGACCGGGTTCCTTTACTATCAGGGAACGACGGCCGCGATCTACGATACGGTCGGTTGGGCGGTGAGTACGTATTATGACCGGCCTGAGCACATGGAACTGATGCGTAAACGCGCTATGCTCCAGCATTTCTCCTGGCTCGACGCCGCCAAACAGTACGAAGACGTTTACCAAAAAGCCCTTCTCCGCCGCGAGACTTGGCAGTAATTTATGTCATTTGACACTGCAGGGGCTCCGTGTTAACTTTGCCGTTGGAAATCAAGTTTTTATAAGATTGAAATTGAAATGGTGTAAAACTGATAGAGGGAAAAATGACCATCAGTGAACTTCCTGCGCGCATAAGAAAGTTATATGAAACTCACGAATGGAATCACGCTTGTGCTATTTTGAAGAACGATTTTCCTCAAGAGTGGGAAGACATTCTCCAGGTTTTGGGTGAATTTCGATTGCAGAAGAGTGACATCATAAAACCCGGAGGACGCAAATCACCTATAGCCGAATTGGTTGATAAATTGTTTGCAAAGCGTGGCTGGGAAGAAAAGGGGTTCGACACAAAAGTGGTGATTGATAATCGGGAAAAGGAAAATCCAACCCACAAAATCGATTGTTATAAAAACCGAATAGCCTTGGAGATTGAGTGGAACAACAAAGATCCATTTTTTGATCGAGATCTCAACAATTTTCGAATTTTGTTTGACCTTGGCGCAATTAGCGTGGGAGTTATCATTACGCGCTGTGACGATCTTCAGGATATTTTTGACCAGCTTGAAAAGGGGGATTCATATGGAGCTTCAACGACCCACATGAGCAAGCTTTTGCCTAGGATTGAGGGCGGTGGAGCTGGAGGATGCCCTATCTTGGTGTTTGGGATTACCAAGAAATTATATGTTGAAAATTGAATAATTTTATGCATAATACAAAAAGTTATAGTTTTGGAAAACCAACGCAACGCAAAAGGCGGTTTATGTCTGCAAGGGAAGATCTTCTCCAGCATAAGGAATGGCATCAAAAACATGCAACCATTTTAGCAGATCCGCCTTGGCAATTTTCAAATAGAACTGGTAAGGTGGCGCCGGAACATAAGCGCTTATTGAGATATCCCACAATGTCTTTGGAAGAAATTAAACAATTGCCGGTATCGGACATAGTCCAGGAAAAAGCTCACTTATATCTTTGGGTGCCCAATGCTCTCATCAAGGAAGGGCTTGAGGTAATGAGATATTGGGGATTTGAATATAAAACTAATATAGTTTGGTGCAAGGTTCGAAAAGATGGGGGCCCTGACGGAAGGGGTGTAGGATTTTATTTCAGGAATGTGACTGAGCTTGTTTTGTTTGGCATTCGTGGAAGGATGCGAACCTTGGACCCGGGGAGAAGCCAAGTGAATGTGATTCGAACAAGAAAACGCGAACATTCTCGCAAGCCAGATGAATTGTATGATCTTATCGAGGCATGCAGTCCGGGGCCTTTTCTGGAACTTTTTGCAAGAGTGCCACGGCAAGACTGGTCTGTTTGGGGTAATGAGAGCCAAACGTATGTGCCCAAACAGTATCGTGGATATGCGCTTCCGAAGAAAGAACCTTTTCCAGAGCTGGTAGTTATCTAAGACGTTTACAAAAAAGCCATTCTCCGTCGCGAGACTTGGCAGTCCTGATTCTCATTAATTTAGAAATAAAGGTAATCAGGGCAGTCCAATTCACCATTTGGAAAAGAATACAGGGAATTGGACAGTAGGCGCAACGCGCAAAGCGCAACGAAAATCAATAAAAGCCGGGAGTGTTGCGCGGGGTGCATCCCACTTCATACAGTTCACATTCCCCCTCTTTCGAAAAGAGGGGCAAGGGCCTGCCTGCCGGCAGGCAGGGAGATTTCGAAATTCCCCTTCATCCCTCTTTACGAAAGGGGGAGACCAAGCCAAACAACAACTGTATCAAGTGGGATGCACCCTGTTGCGCGTTGACCGTTGCGCGTTGTGTGAAAGCGAGTAGAATATCCTTCATGAATCCGAAGATACCCCATTTCAACGGGCCACCGGCCGAGTTCAAAACCAAGATCGAGCGGGCGATCACCTTGGAGCGTGAGGCCCATCGTCTTCGAGGTGAGGGCAAGATTGACCAGGCATTCCAGTCCTTTGACCAGGCCGCCAAGCTTTTTCAGGAGGCGGGCGAGCCTCTTAAATCCGCGGTCTGCTTTTCTTCTGCCGCGACGTGCTGGAATATCCACACCGGTCGGCAACCGCTCCGTAACGCCGCCACGCGCAATGAATTCGCCGCACTTCAGGCTTTCGAGGCCCAGGACTATGCTTATGCGGAAACGCTCTTCGGCGAAGCCGCGCTTCTTTATGAAAAAGAAGGGGATTTTACAAAATTTTCCTATTGTTACCGGCGCGCCAAGGATACCCAGCTTTCGCGTTTGTGGAAGATCTTCACGCAAATGCAGGGGCAGGGTTCCCAAGCGGTTGGGCTTCGGTTGGTTTCGTGGAAGGAACGAGTGTCGATTTTCATCAGTTGGTTTTTCGGTTCGTTGAATCGATTGATCTGGGGATACGGAGAAATGCCCTTTCGCACGTTCGGGATCGCTTGCGGGGTTATTACTTTAAGTGCTTTCTGTTACTACATTTCCGGTACGATCCTGACCGGCGGGTTCGTCCAGAAGATCGATCTTTTCGAATCGTTCTACCTGAGCATCATCACTTACACGACGGTGGGTTATGGTGATTATCTTCCGATGGGCTGGGTCCGCGGCGTCGCGGCGTTCGAAGCTCTTTCGGGCATTTTGTTCACACCCCTTTTTCTGATCGCCCTGACCCGTCACTATCTCAGGACCCGATAAATTACACAACGCCTGAAGGAGAAATCTATGAGCCGTATTCAACCTTTGGATCCTGAAAAAACGCAAGGCAAGACCCAAGAACTTTTGGCTGTCATTAAAGCCAAGTCAGGACGCGTTTCCAATATTATCAAAACCATGGCCCATTCTTCTGTGGCGCTTCAAGCTTATTTAGGACTCTCGGGGGCTTTGGCTGACGCAAAGTTGCCTCTCAAGGTCCGGGAACAGATCGCGCTTGCGGTAGGTGAGGACAATCAATGCCATTATTGCGTCGCGGCGCATTCGGCGATCGGAAAGCACGCGGGGCTTACGCCTGAGGAGATCGAAGCGGGTCGCCTGGCGAAGTCTTTGGATCCTAAAACGGACGCGATTCTCAAGTTTGCCAAACGGCTTTCGGCGAATCGTGGAAACATCACGGATCCGGAATTGGCGGAAATTCGCAAGGCGGGTTGTTCGGACGAGGAGATTCTTGAGATCATCACAGCGGTGGCGCTCAACCTCTTCACCAATTATGTCAACCATGTGGCGGATACGGCGATCGATTTTCCGCGAGTCTCGCCGTTAGCATAATTATTTATGGAACAATTAAGATCTTTGGATTCGCTCAATCTGCGCGAGAAAAAAAAATACTCCAGTATCCCGGAGAGTTGGAAGCTGAAACCCGTTTGTTGTCTTTCGAACAGCTCAGACGAGGAGGTCTATTACGCGGCCTCGGAGGACGGAGCAGGTTCGTCGCTGGCCGTTTTTCACAAGTATCATGCGTTCACGCTTTATCTCTTCAACAAGAGGGGGGAGCAGGTCCTTTGTTTTAAGAAACGCTCCGGACTTTTCACGAATAAGTTAGAGATCTTTGACGCGTCCGAGGATCTGCTCGGATCTATTCAAAAACAAGGGTCTTCAAAAACGCGTTTTCAGGTTCTGGACGTCGGAGGGCGGGTTCTTTACGATATTGAAGGTCCGTCCGCGAATCCTGAGACTCTTCTTATCCGGAAGGGCGATGCTACGGTGGGAAAGATCAGCAGGCGGCCGACCCGGATCCCGGAAGAGGAGGTTTCACGGAACGATCACTTCGGGATCGTGTTTCCGTTCGCCTCGGACACCGTGGAAAAAGGCGTTCTCCTGGGAGCTCTTTTTCTGATCGACCTGACGTTTTAAAGCGCTGGAAAAAGCCCAATATAGTACTTGGTACATAGTACATAGCGAACCACCGGCATACCCCCGGATTTTTCCAAGTACCATGTGCCAAGTACTGTTTTTTCTGCTGAGATGCTTGCAACCTTTCCAAAGATTGATTAATATCTTGCCATGAACACCCCCGAAAAACAGCATCAGGCGACGCATGAGCTCGGCCGCGTCTACGATTCGATTACCGACAGCAAAGTTCTCACTGAATTTTTCCTGGCCACGGTGTCCCGATTCATCCCCGCTCGGCAAAGCTATCTTTTTCTCGCAGCCCGGAACAAAACTCTTTTGCTTGAGGCTTCAGCCCCTTTTGTTGGAGAGGTCCCGCCGGACCTTGCGGTCGAGGCGCAAAAAATATTTGAAGACGGAAAACCCCGCGTCTTGAAAGGCCGGATGTTCCTTCCTCTGATCGCCCGGAATAGTGTCATGGGTATCGCGTGTCTTGAAAGGACGGCCGGTGCGCCAGTTTTTACTCCCCAGGAAATTGAGACCGGGTTCGATCTGGCTTCGGAATTTTCCGGCGCGCTCAAGAACATCCTGCTTTTCGAAGAGAACATCAAGATGGAACGTTTGGCCGCGGTCGGGCAAGCGATGGGGATGGTGGTCCACGAGATCAAGAACATCATGCAGCTCGCACGTTTCTCGGACGAGATGACTCGCATGGGAATCAAGGAGAAGAATGAGAAATTCCTTACGACCGGGCTTATAAAAATGGCCAAGACGTTGAAGGAAATGGATGGGTTCATCTGGGAGATGTTGAGTTTGACGAAAGATTATCAGCTGGAGCCCGAAAAAGTGGACCTTGCGGCGATCCTGACCGAGTTGCAAAGTGATCTCGCGGAGCGGGCGGAAGGCTATCACATCAAAATCGATTTTAAGACGGATCCGGATTTTCCGGCGGTGGAGGGGGACGGGCGCTCCCTTTATCGCGCGCTTCTTAATCTCGTGAAGAACGCCTTTGAGGCTTTTCAGGGAAAACAAGGCGCTTGCGTCAAGATCCGGGCTCGGGTCAAGGATGACGAGCGCTATGAGCTGACCGTGGAGGATAATGCTTCCGGGATGAGCGAAGAAGTGAAGGCGAAACTTTTTGAGGCGTTTTTTTCCACCAAAGGAAAGCGCGGGACGGGATTAGGGCTCATGGTTGTTGCGCGTACCGCGAAAATGCATCAAGGTTCTGTGAATGTCGAAAGCCAGCCCGGAGTGGGTACAAAATTCATTTTGACGCTTCGGCGTTTTTTCCCTCGGGTCCCTTAATTCCCCATTTCAAATCTGAAATCTCAAATTTGAGATCCATTAGGGAATGACGAGCGTGAGGGCCGTAATGTCATCGTGTTGGTCGGCGCCGGTCGTGAACTTCCGGACATCTTCGAAGATCCTCTCAGAGTATCCAGCCGCCGAATCGGCTTCCTTTTTCACGCATTCCGTGAGACGTTCAATCGTGTATTCCTTCCCGTGCTTGTCGCGCGCTTCCACGACGCCATCCGTATAAAGGAAAAGGGCGTCACCTGCTTCCAGATGGATCGTGTTGAGGAAAAAAGAAGTTTCCGGCATGAGCCCCAGCGGCGGACTTTGCGCGCCCTGGAGGGTCTCGGCGGTGCCCCCCGTGGATTTTCTTAAAAGGATTGGAAGGTGACCGGCGGAGGAATACTGGATCGTGTTCGTATGCCTGTCGATCAGAAGGCAGATCATTGTCAAAAACATTCCGAAAGGGCTGTTCACCGAGAGGCGCTGATTGAGGGCGGCCAGAAGTTCTGCCGGGTCTTTGGCCTGGGGCGCAAGGAACCGGTATTCGGACATCGCGCGAACCATGTAAAGCGCGGCCGGAACGCCCTTGCCCGAAACATCACCCAAAACGATACCCACCCGGTCTCTGTCGAGTGAGATCACATCGTAAAGGTCGCCGCCTACGTCGAATGCCGGAAGCGTAAGGGCGCAGAGATCGATCCCGTACCGACGACTTGTGAGGTCCGGAAGAAAATTCTGCTGGATCTCGTGGGCAATCTTCAGGGCTTGTTTGGCTTTTTCCTGTT
>MHFU01000121.1:0-921 GCA_001804345.1 Omnitrophica bacterium RIFOXYB12_FULL_50_7 | reverse complement strand
CCGATGACCTTTCCCTTGGCTTTCATGGGAACACAGAGGATCGCTCTCGTGACGAAGCCCGTGGAATCATCAAAACGCTTGACGAAGCGCGGGTCCTTGTGCGGGTCATTAACGATCTCGGGTTTTCCGGATGCCGCGACAGAGCCGGCGATGCCTTCGCCCATCTTTACGCGGAATTTTTCCTCCAGCTCCGCGCCTTTGCCGCCGAGCGCCACACGGAATACCAGTTCGTGAGAGGTCTCATCGATCAGGAGAAGTGATGCGACCTCAGAGCGCATGACCTCCGAAGACGTTGTCATGATGAGCGCGAGGAGTTCGTTCAGCTGGAGCGTGGAATTCAGAACGCTTGTCAGGGCCAGGACTTTGCGGAGATTTGTGATGGTATGTTCTTCGGAGATACTCTCGTGGCGGGCGTTCGGGATTTTTTTCACGGGAGGCCCCGCAATATCTTTTGAAAAAGCAGTGTGATCAAAACGGCATAGGTTAGGCTGAGGAGAAAGGCCGTCCAGTCTCGCAGCCGTTTAAACGGCAAACGAAAAACGCCCACGCAAGGGATGATGAAAAGCATCCAGGGGGAGGCTCCTGAGAGCAGGATCCAGGCCATGAGCGATCTTTCGAGGATCGCGTGGGCCATCTCCGGAGAGCTAATCAGAAAAAGAGGAGAGTGCCCTTTCAAATAACTTTTAGTGAAAGCATTCAAAATGTAACCACCCGCGAAGGTAAGCGTGATAAAAAAGATCGCGCCCAAGGTCCAAAGATTCGTCCGGTAAAGCGAATCGAGGAGCGGAAAGTCCGGGAACCCGCGGATCTCGTGGCTGATCGGGAGAAGGAAGATCGTGCTGATCACAAGGACATGGCACAACTGATCGGTCATAAAATAGACAAAAGTGTTTGCCGTGTTTTTTTGACCGATCAGTTGTG
>MHFU01000120.1 GCA_001804345.1 Omnitrophica bacterium RIFOXYB12_FULL_50_7 | reverse complement strand
CTGGGTCGCGGCACGAAGCTTGGCTTCATCCCGCACGTTCTCTGCCGCGAGGATCAGACGGCGCAACTCTTCAAGACGTCCGGTGGCACGACCTCGTTTGATTTTTTCGATGCAATCTTCAAGGATCTGCTCCCGCTCGACCGTCTCATCCAGAGAAGCCATGACCGCCACAAGCTGTTCGCGGTATTGCGCATCCGGGATACGGATCAGAAGCCCCGAAAGTGTGCATTTTTTACCTTGATCGCTCATCTGCCGGAGATATTCAAAAAGCTGGCGCGAGACAGGCGTTTTAAGGTCGACATCCTTGAGCTCTTCGCAGGCCCGATCACAAAAAGGCGCTACTTCGGCCATAAGCACCAGAAGCAACAATTCCTCGGGCGCAGGCTTGATCGCTTCGGGAGTGACTGCCGCCTCCTGAGACCGCTCTCTGGGAGCACCGCCTTTTCTATTCAGATGAGAGAACTCGGTGCGTAGAGAATTCTCATCCACCTCGAGTGCGCGAGAAAGCCGCTTGAAATATTCCGAAAGCATGACCGTATTCTTGACTTTGAGGAAAGTCTCGAACATCTCGCGGCTGATCTTGGAAAGGCCCAGCGCATCCTGGCGTGGATAGCGCTCGAGAAGCGCTTGCAATTTATAATCAAAAAAATCCTGGGCGGTCTTCAAGAGCGCCGCAAAAGCATCGTTCCCGCGTTTGTTCAGAAAATCATCAGGATCCTCGCCCTTCGGAAGACTCACGAGCTTCACCTGCATCCCGCCTTCCAGAAGGATCTCCAGCCCGCGCAGGGCTGCCGCCTCGCCCGCTTTATCGCCGTCATAAACCACGATCACTTCTTCTACAAAACGCCGCATGAGACGCACGTGGTCCTCTCCAAGCGCCGTACCAAGTGTCGCCACGGCATTCTTGAAGCCGTGCTGATAAAGGGCAAGAAAATCCATATAACCTTCCACCAGGATCAGATTGGGCCACTGGCGATCAATATGCTTTTTGGCGAGGTTCAGGCCGAAGAGTTCACGCCGCTTGAAAAAGATCGGCGTTTCGGGGGAATTGAGATATTTGGGACCTTCCTGATCCGCAATCAGCCGCCCGCCGAACGCGATCACCTTGTTCTGGAGATTCAGTATCGGGAACATAAGCCGACCGCGAAAGGTGTCGTAATAATTCCCCTTCGGTGACTGCTGGATCAAGGCCGCTTGTTTGAGAAGGGCTTCCGGATACTTTTTAAGGATCATGCTGTCAAAAAGCGTGCGCCATTCCATCGGAGCCCAACCGAGCTTGAATTCACGAATGATCTCATCGGTGATCTGCCTCTTGGACAGGTACGCGCGCGCCTCGGCACCGGCCTCTTTAAAAAGGAGTTCGTGATAAATGTCCGCGGCGACTTGGCAAACCTCGTAGAGTTTTTCCTTCTGCCCGCCATCGTCCCGGTGGGAACGTCGTTCCGGAAGCGTGATATGCGCGCGTTCCGCGAGGGACTTCAGGGCCTCAGGAAATGTCATGTTTTCATGACGCATGAGAAAGCTGAACACGTCTCCACCGGCCCCGCATCCAAAACAGTGGAACATCTGTTTTTCGGGCTGGACCATGAAAGAGGGGGATTTTTCCTGATGAAAGGGACAACAGGCCTTGAGATGCCGGCCGGCACGCTTGAGCGGAATATATTGTGAAATGATCTCCACAATATCATTGGCCGCGCTGACCTGCTCAACCACATGTTCTTCGTAGCGCGTCCCGGAGTTTTTTTCTTCCATAACGCGTCTTTTTTCTACCCGCCGATCCTAACGGATTCCGCGATCTTTTTTGAGACCGGCTTATGGAAAGGGCTCACGACAAGTTTGTGAAGATCGGGCGCAAATCGTGAGATCGTATAGCCGGTGTAAGTATGCCCCGGGCTGAAAACATTCTGTATCGGCTCGACTTGAAGGAGCAGGAGGAATTGCGCGATAAAACTGAGCAGCAGCAACATCTTCAAAATCCCGAAAGCCATTCCGCCCAAAGTCTTTAAAATCCCGAGGGCTTCTATTTTGAAAAATTTTCCAAAGATATCGACTCCCTTGGACACAACAAACCACAAACAAACGCTCAGTAGAAAAAAAGAAAGAGGTTGTGCCACCTTCACAGAAAAAACAGGCAGGAACGACACCAGTTTCTCCGCACCTATCTTGTAAAAACTCAAGGTCAGCATGCTCACAAGGAATACCCCTAACAACTTCCCGAACATGTCACTAAAACCCTTACGGCTCCCCTGGATCGCACCCCAAAAGATCAGGACTGAAAAAGTCCAGTCGCTCGCCGAAAAACCTTGAAGCACCGAACCGACAACGCTTTTTTGGAAGTGATCGACCAGACGCCAGAACCATTCCATTTTTTCACCTCATGGGAGCTATTTCAAAAAGATCGTTCAATTCGAGCGGTATAATACACCCTTGCGCGGCCAGTGGGTACTCAAAAAACCGTTGGGAAATTTTGGAACCCGTTCAATCCTTGCATTAATAGACCCTTTTCATTAATATTCACGCATGGAACACGACAAGATCCGGCTTCTTCAATTCATGGTCTGCAGGGATTTTGACCCCGTCGAACAGGACTGCTACACCGCCAACCTCGTCCGGAGCAATCTCCATGTACCGTCCTTCCCCTACCATTTCGAAAAACTTTACGCCGTGACCTGTTGGCGCAAGGATAAAATGTTTCATAAAGAAGTGATCGAATATTCCACTGAAGACGGACAGATACTCAAAACGCCGCCCATGGATATCGAGCCTGTCACCTCCAGCGTCCTTTTCCGATGGCACAAGCATGCGTTCCCGCCGGACCTCGAGATCAAAGAAGACGGCCTGCTTCATATTCGCGTCATCCTGGACTGGAAAATCAATTTTGAATCCTATCTCATGATCGAAAAACAGCCTGAAATTTCATGATCCCTCTGTCACCCTGTCCACACCGGGTGTGGCACCCTGTACACACCCGGTGTGGCCAGGGTCGAAGAGTCCTATGACTCCCCACACCTGGCTGCCGGAATTCTGGATGACGATCCCCTTCATCGGGCTTCTTCTCTCGATCGCGATCCTTCCTCTGGCCGCACACAAATTCTGGCATCACTTAAAGAATCAGGCCCTCGTCGCCGCTCTTTTCTCTATCCCCGTCATTTATCTTTGTCTGGTGCACAATCCCCATCTTCTTTACACCGGCCTCGAACACTACATTTCATTCGTGGTCCTCTTGGGCTCGCTTTTTATCGTTTCAGGTGGGATATGGCTTAAAGGCGACCTCATCAGCACCCCGATCGCGAACACCGGCATGCTGGCCTTAGGAGCTTTCCTCGCTAATTTTATCGGGACCACAGGCGCCAGCATGGTGCTCATCCGCCCGCTCCTTTTCGCGAACCATTACCGCAAACACCATATTCACATTCCGATCTTTTTTATTATGATCGTCAGTAATATTGGCGGCCTGCTTACCCCACTCGGTGACCCGCCGCTTTTTTTAGGATTCCTCCTCGGCGTCCCGTTCTTCTGGACGATAAAGCTTTTTCCTTTCTGGAGTATCGCGCTTGTGATCTTGCTCGGAATATTTTTTTGTATCGACCATCACGCGTTCGCCCACGAATCCAGGCGCCAGCAGATCCAATCCAAGTCGGATATCCCGGTCAGCCTCAAAGGCCTGCGGAACCTCGGATGCCTCCTGGCGATCATCCTGGCGGTATTCCTGCCCTCCCCCTTCCGGGAAATTATTATGGTCGTGGCCGCCCTTGTTTCTTTAAGGATCACACCCAAAACCTATCACGAAGCCAACGGCTTCAACTTCGATCCTATTCTCGAAGTCGCAATCCTTTTCCTTGGCATCTTCATCACCATGGAACCCACACTCGAGATTCTTTATTTGCGCGGCGCGGAACTTGGCATCACGCAACCCTGGCAATTCTTTTGGGCAACCGGCGGGTTTTCTTCAGTCCTCGATAACGCACCAACCTATCTGACATTCGTGGCACTAGGACAGGGATTAAAACTCGGAGGCTCTATTTTAAATCTTCCGGAGGCAATCCTTGCAGCCGTGAGCGTCGGCGCGGTCTTCTTCGGAGCCATGACCTATATCGGGAATGCCCCCAACTTCATGGTCCGCTCCATCGCCCAACACCGCGGCTGGAAAATGCCGAGTTTCTTTGGGTACATGGCTTGGTCGGTGGGAATTCTGCTTCCGTTGTTCCTCGTGATTACATTGATTTTCTTCCGCTAGCAAAGCCATGAGCCTAGAGCCATAAGTTCTTCGCAAAAGCTGTTCTTCCCATGACTCAGAACTCGCGCCTCATGGCTACGTTCCGTAGATCTCCCGCCGGCGTCCTATTCGAAGGATGGTAAGGGTTTTACCTTGGATTTTGTAAATGACTCGCCAGTCACCTACCCGAAGCTTCCAGTAACCTTTCAAGGTGTGCCGGAGAGGTGCCCCGAATTCGTGCGGAAAAAAAGCAAGTTTCTGTTCGATCGCGCGACAAATCCTCGATCGATCGACTCCGGAAATCCTGGGTAGATCCTTTTGAGGAACATCCGGATGATACAAAATCTCAAAATGCGGCTCCATAGACAAACTGGGCCCTTACGAGCCCCAGACATCCTTGTGTCGGACCGTTTTTTTGGAAGGAAGTGACTTTTCCCGTTCCGCCGCTGATTTCGCCCAGAAAGCATCTTCATGAATATTCAGAGCTTCCCGCAGGAGATCGCGAGCCACCAGCGACATAGATAGGCCCTCCCTTTTGGACATCTTGTAAAGAGTCTCGTATATCGACGGCTCAAGGACAACATTAAGCCGCGGCTGTTTCGTGGTCATAAGCACCTCCCCCTCTGACTCAGAGTGTACCACAAGTGATGAACCATGGCAAGTAGACCGGGGAACGGCTAACGGGAAACGGCGAACGCCATGCCTTAACGTTACCCGTTCCACCTTCCCCGGCCGTGTCTGTTTAGCGGAGTGAAGCTGTAGAGAGAATTGGGACGGGGTTGCCTTGCGAGTGACAGAGGACAGCCTTCTTGAAAAAAGC
>MHFU01000119.1 GCA_001804345.1 Omnitrophica bacterium RIFOXYB12_FULL_50_7 | reverse complement strand
TATCCCGCAATCCGTGAAATGGGAACTGATGGCCAAGGAGAAGATCCTGGAGATCTACGAAAAATTGACCCAGCTCGCGGCACTTGAACAATCGGACCTGATCATTTGGCCGGAGGCAGCCTTTCCGGGTTATTTCAATCGAGACCTTCAAGCGGAGCGGATCTCGCGGCTTGCGGCAGAAATCCAAACGCCGCTTTTGGTCGGCGGGCTTGAATGGGAAAGTGAAAAGGAATCCTATAACAGCGCTTATTTCCTCAAAAAAGACGGTGCCTCCGGACAGCGTTACGACAAGCTCCGGCTCGTGCCGTTCGGGGAATACATTCCGCTAAAATTTATTTTTGGAGGGCTGACGCCTGTTGCGGACGCACTCGGGATTAGTGATTTTAACGCGGGTACGGAGGCCGTGGTCTTCCGGTGGTCGCGTGTGGAATGGCCGTTCGGGGTCTTGATCTGTTTTGAGGATGTATTTTCGGACCTCGCGCGGGACTTGGCGGACCGCGATGCAAAATTCCTTGTCGTGATCACCAATGACGCCTGGTTCGGAAAGACCGGCGCGCCTTTCCAGCATCTTCAGGCTTCAATCTTTCGCGCGGTCGAAAATGGCGTGGCGGTCGTGCGCTCCGCCAATACCGGAGTTTCGGGATTTATTTCTCACCGGGGGCGCGTCCTTGCTACCGTGAAGGACGGAGGCGGCGAAGAGACTTTTGTGATGGGACAAAAGACCCTCGATTTGCCCCTTGTGGCGGAACGGACGCTTTACCGCCGAGGCGGTTTTTTGTTCCCGTATTTTGCCACGGCATGTTTTCTGATCCTGGGGGTATTTATGTCTAGACGGAATAGGAACGCGTGAATTTCCAAGGTTTTGTAAGGCGTACGGCGTACGGTGTACGGCGTATTTTTCTACTCGGTACGCCGGTCGCCGTACTTCTTACTGTTTTTTTATCCGGTTGCGTCCGCGTCGCGGGTACGGCGGGCTATTCCAAAATAAATCCCGACGGAGAAACCACGGTGAAGCAGGCCGGTTTCGACACGGCGAACCTTGTTCCAGGCGCCCAGCCTCCGGGGAACATTACCGTGAACTGAAAAAAAGGGGTCAGTCACCATTTCCCTAAAAAGGTGACTGACCCCTTTAAATGAAAAGGACCTTATAATGAAAAAAATGAAAATACTCAGCGTCCTTTTGTTTCTGGCTCTTGTAATTCCCGGAGCGTTCGGGGCGCAGGACGCCGGTGTGTCATCCGCAGTTCTACGGGAGGTTAAGACCTATGAAGAATTGCGGCACGCCATTTCCCAAACGCGTGCGGCAAGCCGGGTTCGTGTCGAAAAAGCCGTCGAGAAAGAGCGCGTCCGCGAGGCGTGGGAGATCGGCAGGCTGATCGACGCTCATGTCCTCCAACACAAGGAGCGCGCGGATTATGGAGCGAAGGTTCTTGAGCGCCTCGCGACCGATCTTGGAATGAGCAGGACCGAGCTTTCCTACATGCTGCAATTTGCCCGGGCCTACCCGATTTTTCGGACGTCCGAAGAATTAAGCTGGGCCCATTATGAATCACTTCTTGCCCTCAATGACGCCCGGGAACGGGAAGAAGTCGGGGCGCTTGCTTCCAAAGAAAAATGGCCGGTCAAAAAACTGCGTGATGAAGTGAAAAAGAGGAAAGCCGCAGCGAAGGGGACTGGCTCTCCTGCCGAAAGCGGGGTGCCTGTCCTCCTTAAAGCCCAACCGGGGAAGCCCGGGACTTACGAGATGGTCAAAGCCACCGTGGGCCCCGAGACCGGAAAAATTGTGATCGATCTCGGGTTTTCGAATTACTACAAAACGTCCAAGGATCTCCGCTTCACGGCAGGGGCGATCATTGAAGCGAGCCCTGCAGCCTCAGGAAAAGGCTCCTCGCCTTCGGATTTGATCAGGCTTTCGAAGCGGACTCCGGAGGACCTTTATACCTACCGTGCCTGGGTGGTGAATGTTCTGGATGGTGATACCTTGAAGGTCGTCGTCGATCTCGGGTTCGGGGTCAGGAGTGTGCAGACCCTTCGCCTTCGCGGCATTGACTGCCCCGAGATCGTGAGCAAAGAAGGCAAAGAAGCGAAAGAATTTGTAGAGAAAACACTTCAAATTCCGTGGAATGGGGAACGGGGAACGCAAGCCAAAGCTGGTGCGCCGATCCTCATCAAAACCGTAAAATCAGATAAATATGATAGATACTTAGCGGATGTTTACCTTCTTGACGCTAAGGGGCAAGAGGTTTACCTTAACAACCTGTTGTTGGAGCAGGGACACGCTGTCCGCGTACGCGAGTAGGGAAACTAACGTCTCCCTGCACGGCGTCCGGTTTACAACGGAGTTTTTTAACGGTGAAGGAGAAATGGTATGATGAAAGAATATATTGATGGATTAGAAAAAATGATTAAGGAAGAAACGGAACGCCTGAACCTTTTTAATCGGTGTGAAAGAAAAGGGATAACAGGTGTTGATTTTGAGATGTTGCGACAAAGGAGCGAAGAGAATAGATCCTTATATCAAAAGCTAAAAAAACACGCAGAGACTTCGGTCTAAGAATCTTTATGAGCCTATTCATTTTTGAAGCGTTTAAATGTTTGTACAAGGGAGGAGTGGAAGGATTTTCGGTTAAAGATTTGCACTCCATCAGATCTCGGAGTTGTTGCCGCTGCGGGAAAAAGGTTTATCCCACGGAGATGATGGGGAATGCGTGGGTGAAAGAAAACAATGAATATAAAATCCTTTGTTATCAATGCAGAAAATTGAAAGATAAGTTTAATACGGTAAAGTTAGCTGATAGCGTAGTTCTTCCTTCGATGAATATAATGAAGGCGATTATTCTTGCCCGATGTCAAAAATGCAACTCAAAATTAGATCCTGACGCTATTGTCCAAGGAATAAGGTTTGGTGGTTCAGCAGTAAATGTAAGATGCGACAACTGTTTGGGCTTTTTGGGAAGATTGAACGAATGCTATTTTAGTTGTGGAGAGTGCGGTGCTCTGAACAGTAAAGGTTCAAAAGATAAGTGTTGGAACGATGAGCGATGTTGGAGCTGCAATCTCGAGCATAAACATCAGTGGTTTTATGACCTTCCCTACAAAGATGAACAAATATCCACATCGGAAAACTGTGCGAAATGTGAGAAGGGTAAAGCGAAAAAAGACTGCTCCATGTGTAATGGATATGGATTTGTGTTTAAAAGCTATGAGCTGCCACAGCTACTCTCTTACATGAAAATGAAATACAATTACACAGACCAAGATTTAACAAAAATAATGGGTGTCTCTGATAGCGTAATGAGCGATATTCTCAAAGGGGGAACAACTTTGACTCATGGTCAGGTTCAAAAATTAATAATAGATGTTGAGAAAGAGCCTGTGGCTGAAAAAAATCTTTAGTGAATACATGATTGCTTTGCGCTTTGATAACCGTAACCGGACGCCGCAGGGAGGGGTTAGGAATAATTGATGAACGTCTACGTTTATTGCCTGAGAGAAGATTACAAATACCGGTCCTCGATCACGGGACGGGAGTTTGAGAACGAGTGGTTCAAGCTTTCGCAGGACGGGACGGTTCTTGTGAAAGGCACGACGGGCAAGGGGTATGCGTGGGACGGCTGCAGCCCCAAAATTGCTAAGTTTAAGGATCTATATTTTGGTACACCGGAAGCGGTCCTGAATTTTGAAACCGGGCAAAGCAAGACTTATTACGCTTCCCTGATCCATGATATTTTTTACCAGTTCTCCAAAGAGGTTCGCTCATTTGTGAAGCGCAAGGAAGTCGACGGGGAATTTTATAATATCCTGAAACGCGACGGCTTTAGATTCGCCTAAGTCTATTATCTAAGTGTGCGAGCATTAGGCTGGATCTGGTGGTATCGAAGGTAGGACAGACCACAGACAGGAGCCTGCCGATGAAATACAAAAAACTTTCCGACTTACAAAAAGACATAGAGACGCTCGATGGGAAGTGGGAGCTGTCGCCTGAACACGAGGTTTCATGCCGCGAGCGAGGCCTCGATAAAGAGGCGACGATCAAAGGATCGCTTGTAGCGGCGGAACCAGACGCGCTGGTGGTATCGGTGACGGTACAAGAAGAACTCGATTCCAATCCCCAATGGATTGGGACGGCTTCGGCGAGAGCTGGACGCTCTCGTCCGATCCGACGGACTGTTACCGGACTTGTGAAGCTTTCGGGTAGGTGGGAGCTCGACGAGAAGAACCGCATTGCATTCTCCGTCAAAAGGGGCCTCGGCAAGTACGACACATTGACGTTCCAGGGAGCCTGGGAGGTTAATGACAACCACGAAGTAGTCTATTCTTTCGAATCAAAACAAGTCCTGGAGGGTCGTGGGAAGAAACGACGCCGCGTCACTAGAGTTTCGCAGGAACTCGTTTTCAAAGGCGAGTGGGACATTTCGGAAAAGAATTGCCTGACGTACTTGATCGGCGTCGATAATGACTCTGCCTTCCGGTTTCGCGGCACGTTCGAGACACAGAGTATTCTCGCGAAAGAAGGGGAGATCCGCTACCAAGCCGGTATTGAATACAAGACTTCCAGGGGTGCGAAGAGGCGGCTCAAACAAACCATCGTTCTTTTCGGGAAGTGGAAACTCTCAGACGACCTCGCGCTTTCCCTTGAACTCGAGTGCGCGAATGGCAAGAGGTCCGAGATCCGCGTCGGGACAGAATTCAATCTGAAGAAGCTGCAGGAACGCCTGCCTTTGCTTCCCGACGAAGTGACCGTGAACCTCACAAGCACTGAAGGCGATCCTCTCGGCGTGGAACTTGTTCTGACCAAAGACCTCTTCGACGGCAATGCCCAGACCTTCGTCCGGTTTCGGGAATCACTCAAGGAGACTGCGGTTGAGGCGGGTGTGAAAATCCCCTGGTGATATTAGCATGAATCCAGCGACGGAATTTATTCAGGCTTTGGTTTATCCCGGCGAACAAACATTCAGCCCCAAGCACTTGGCGACGTTTGCCGTCGAAACACTGAGCGATCCCCATATCAGGATCAAAAACCTTTCCATGATGATTGCGTATATTCTGGTGCTCATTGCGGACAAG
>MHFU01000118.1:2223-5198 GCA_001804345.1 Omnitrophica bacterium RIFOXYB12_FULL_50_7 | reverse complement strand
GGGAAGCTCGCCGCGCACTGCTGCATCGGTAGGACCGAAATCAGGAAGAAGATTTGCGAGAAGCTGGCCGCCCTGGGATACGACCTCCCGAACATAATCAGCCCGTCGGCGACGGTCTCCCATCTGGCGAAGATGGGCCGCGGCAACCTGGTCTGCGCCAACGTCCAGATTCATCCCGACGTCGCGATCGGGGACTGCAACATGTTCAACGTCGGCACGCACGTCGCGCACGACGTCAGGGTCGGCAGCTACTGCAACGTCAACTCGCACGTCAACCTCGTCGAGAAGTGCCAGGTCGGCGACGGCGCGTACCTGGGCGCAGGCTGCACGGTCATCAAGGGCGCGAAAATCGGGGCGAAGGCGGTCGTAGGCGCGAACGCGCTGGTCAACCGCGACATTCCTGCGGGCGAGACGTGGGTCGGCGTGCCCGCGATGCAGATGAAGCGGAGGGCTTGAGATGGCCAAGGTTCTGGTGACCGGCGGCGCTGGATACGTGGGCTGCGTGCTGAGCGCGATGCTCGTCGAGCGCGGCCACGAGATCACGGTCGTCGACACGATGTACTTCGGCGACGCAGGGCTGGACAGCATCCGCAAGGACGCGCGAATCGTGCGTGGCGACATCCGCGACGACATGACGCCTCTGCTGCGCGGCCAGGAGGCCGTGCTGCACCTCGCAGCGATATCGAACGACCCGTCGTCCGACCTCGCGCCGGAGCTCACCCAGCAGACCAACTACGACGCGGTCGTGCGCCTCGTCAAGACGGCGAAGAAGGAAGGCGTTTCGCGGTTTGTAAATGTCAGCACGTCGAGTGTTTATGGCGTCAAGGAGACGCCGAACGTCACCGAGGACCTGCCGCTGGACCCGCTCACGATTTACTCGCGCACTAAGGCAGAGGCCGAGAAGGCCGTCCACGCGGAGAACTCTCCGGACTTCTGCGCGTTCAGCCTGCGGCCGGCGACGGTCTGCGGTTGGTCGCCCAGGATGCGCCTGGACCTCACGGTGAACATACTGACGATGCACGCGGTCCTGAACAAGCGCATACGCGTCTTCGGCGGCGCGCAGAAGCGCCCGAACATACACATCTGGGACATCTGCGACTACTACGAAAAGATTCTGAAGGCCCCGGCGGAGAAGCTCGGCGGCCAGGCGTTCAACGCGGGCTACGAGAACCACACGGTCATGGAGATAGCGCAGATGGTCAAGCAGGAGGTCGGCGACGACGTCTCGATAGCGACCGAGCCGACGGACGACCCGCGCTCGTACCACATCTCATCCGAGAAAATCAAGCGCGTCCTGGGCTACGAGCCGCGCAGGACGCTGCGCGACGCGATACGCGACGTGGCGGCGGCGTTCCGCGACGGGCGCATCAAGGACTCGAGCGACGTCAACTACTACAACGTCAAGAAGATGAAGCTGCTGGCGGAGAAGGGGTTCTAGGTTATAATTATATAATTGCCCGGTAAATCTGCAATGATGTACGTGGTTGTACCCAACAAAATATTAAATATCGCTGAATAGTTACCTAATGGAAGAGAATTTCCTGTATGGGGCGGTGCATGGGATGTTAAGCTGGACAAAGTCGATTGTGGCCATATTGAGTGTGACCGTGATGTTATTGACGGCGCTCCAGAGCGTCGATGCTTGCGGTGGTGAGGATGACCCGGTCGATATTGCTATCGACGAATTTGGGGTATTGCACTTCGTACGTGCGAAATCACTTGGACATGATACGCGCATAATCGAATACATGAACACTGGTACAGATTGGATGGAGATGCATGGACATGGGTCACCTTGGATAGAGATAACGGCTGAAGCCGGCAAGTACCAAGATGCGAATATCGATATCGACGATCAATTGAATATCATCTATGTGACGTGGTTGAAGAGCGATTCTAATCATTCGTTATTTATTCAATATGCCGGGGCCCAACAAGCGGATCCTAGGAACTGGTCGGCTGTTCAAGACGGCGGGGCTGTACCTAGTTGTTTGGGACGCGCGAGGATAGACATGGCCGTATCCACGGGTGTGTTAGAAATAACGTGGATTTTACACCATCCCAGGTCTCAAGGGAGCATCCAGGTCGAATGTGATTTGGATGGTGATTTCATACTTGATTCAATAGACGAGGCTCCTTTCTCTTACACAATAGAGGGTGGGGAGGAATTTTTCCCGGACGAAGTCTATGTGGACCGAGCCCTTTCGGTAAGCGTCGCCATCGATTATACGGTGCCTCAGGATTCGACATTGACCGTGGAGAGCGCAGTGTGCCCACCGATAGACGGGTGCGTCGGAGAGCCATTCAACATCAGCGTCTCCACCACAGCGGAGTTTGAAGCCATCGTAAAAATCGACTATAGCCGAATGGAAATCTCCACCAATCTGACCGAGAAATATTTCAGGGCATACACATACAAACCCACACATGAAATCCTAAAATGGTTGGACAGATGGACGATTGTCAAAAATGAATCGTCGGGAGCGGACACTGGCGTAGATTTAGTCAATAAGATTGTCTGGGCGAAAACAACCCACTTCAGCGCTTTCGTCATTGCCGATTCTCTTATTCAGGACTCGGACGACGACGGGCTCACGGACGCGGTGGAAATTAATGCGGACGGGGCTCCGCTGGCAATCATAACCCTTCTCTCAGATGGAGTTTCAGAGCCAACGTCATCCATGTCCTTTGATTTCGACGGCACAGGTGAGCACACATTCTATGTGGCCGTTCCGGAATACACTGCTTCTATTGTCAGAGCCAACACAGCCCAAGTAACATTGAGTGGCGACGTTGAGGTGGTCGGACCATCGTTAGTAATGGCCTCGTCATTGTACGATTCATACAAGCCCCAGATGTGCATCGACGAGCTGGGTACGATGCATGTGGTGTGGATTGATGGGCGGGACGGAGGAGCGAGCCTTTATTATCGTTCCAGTGAGGACGTGGGAGCGACATGGTCGCAGGAAACGAGC
>MHFU01000118.1:0-2201 GCA_001804345.1 Omnitrophica bacterium RIFOXYB12_FULL_50_7 | reverse complement strand
TACCTTCTTTTTCTTTCGCTTGCGACGGCGAGCACTTGGGAGTGGCATATGAAAGGTTCTACAAGACCAGCCAGTCCTATGTGAGTTCCATACGAGTTGTCGAGAGCAATAACGGTGGAGAATTTTGGGAGGAACTCACGATTCCTTGGTCCACGGGCGTCAACCCATCGATAGCGATAGCACAGGGTGCGATATACGTCGTATACGAGAAGAATGTCCCATCTGGAGGCGACATACCACATGTCTACCTTGAAGGTCTGAGATTTGCTTGGAATGAGGATGGTCAAATGACGAGCGAAACGCTGGTTTACACTGAGTCCCATGCAGAGCACCTCGTACCGAAGATAGCTGTGGAAGGAGACTACATCGCCATAGTATGGGCTGGATATTTCTTAGACAGTGGCACTCATTTCTATTCGATTCAGAGCATCGACGGCGGAGTCAGCTGGTCGAACGATAATCCCGAGGAAGGCGAGGCGAATTATCCTGTGGAATATTTCGAAGAGTATTTCGGGCCATATGACCCGTCTTACCTCACCCTGGCGATGTCCGGAATGGATTTGTATTTGGCATGGAGCGACGACCGAGACGACGGTTATGACATCTTCATGAAGATGAGCGTGGACGGTGGCTTGAACTGGGGGGCCACTCGAAGCATAGGCGAATCCGACCAGGACCGGATATGTCCGACCTTCGCTTTCGATTCGGATGCCAACATGTTCTTGACTTGGATGGAGAACGCAGCGTCGTCTTCCGAGGTACACTACGGCATGCTGGATGTCGATGGCACATTAATTGCTGACAATACATGCAATGCGCCTTCTGGCGCCACATATGGCCGGCCAATCGGCGCATTCGATTCAGAAGGAACATTCCAGATCGTTCACGAGCGTATCGAGTCGGACGACACTGACGTGGTCATCGAATCCTTCTTGTATCCTCGCATTCCAACTTTGGATGTCGGGGCTGACGGGACAGTGGACTGGTCGGGACCAAACCCCTTGATGGGCTCCACCACGGCAATGGTTTTGTCGCCTGCATTGAATTACTATCTGAGGGACCATACCGACGCGGACGACGGCGAGGCCGATGGGTACATCACAGTACCGATTGCGATATCTCTGAACAATGCTGGAACGATCGACGTCGAGAGCCTTCTGATTGAGCTGTACACGGTTGACACGGATCCCGTCAAGTGGGACACCGACGGGGAGGGATTGAGCGATGGCCAGGAAGTGAATATCGTTGCGACGGACCCGACCGATGTAGACACAGACGGCGACACTATTTCCGACTTCGACGAGGTAATGGCGACGCTTGGCAAGAAGAGCGACCCGCTGAAGGCGGATACCGACGAGGACGGCATCGGGGACAACGTCGAGCAAAACGTCGAACTCATCGAGGATGCCACAGTGACGACCATGAGCGATGGTTCCTCGGAGAGAGAATTCGCATTCTCAACGGCTGGTAGCTACCTGACATCTATAGAAGTGCCTTATTATTCCGACGCAGTAGAATTCGTTGTATCCGCCACTTTCGACCTCGAAGGCTCGTCGTATCTGGACACCGAAAAAACCAGGGACGATATGCAGTTCACAATGAACGACCATTTACTGGCATGGGCCGACGAGAGGAATGGAAATTTCGACATATTCACCTACGATTACATGACCGGCGTGGAGACACAAATAACCTACGACCTAAAAGATCAAATCGAACCTCAATTATATGGGGATATATTGGTGTGGACCGATTACCGGGACGGTTACGGCCAGGGGGAAATTTTCTTGTGCTATTTAGAATCCAAGTCGAATGACGAAATCCGAATCACCACAAATTCATACGATGATTTCCACCCGTGCATCTGGGGAGACCTTCTCGCCTGGGTGAGGGAGGTCAACGACCAGCTCGACGTGGTTTTATACACTAGAGCGACGGGGGTGGAATCGCTGGTCGGTTTCAATTCGTTCAACCAGTTCGAGCCGTCGTTGAGCGAAGGGTACGTTGCATGGACCGATACAAGGTCTGGGAACCGGGACATCTTCGTCAAGGAACTCGCAACGGGCGCAGAGGAGCAACGGATTACCGATGACGCCGCCAATCAGGATACGCCTAGGTTGAGCGGGAGCCAGCTCGTTTGGCGCGACTACCGGCACACGGTTTGGTCGGGGGCACCCAACCCTGAGATTTACTCCCTCGAT
>MHFU01000117.1:1151-6205 GCA_001804345.1 Omnitrophica bacterium RIFOXYB12_FULL_50_7 | reverse complement strand
ATCGCAGGTGGAGGTTCTGACCCCGGATTTTCATTCACGGGAAGAACTGGTCCGTAGTGTGATCGAGGCCGGGCCTGAGGTCTTTGATCACAATCTTGAGACTGTGGAAAGGTTGCAGCGGGTGGTAAGGCCCCAGGCGGATTATCAGTGTTCGCTTAAGACGCTTGAGATCGCCAAGAGATTGGCCCCGCAGCGGATCACAAAAAGTGGTTTGATGCTAGGGCTCGGAGAAACGGTTCCGGAGATCCTGGAGACAGGGCGGCATCTTTTGTCGGTGGGGGTCAGCATCGTGACGCTTGGTCAATATCTTCAGCCAACGCCGCAGAGTCTGGAAGTGCAGGAATATGTGACGCCGGAGAAATTCCAGGACCTGACGCGCAAGCTTATGGCTATGGGATTTGAAAAAGTTTTGGCGGGTGCGTATGTCCGGAGTTCTTATCACGCCCGGGAGACCTTCTCGGGTCTTGGCGGTCTCAATACCGATCAATCGACGCAGAACGGAGATTGGGGCCGTCCCGACTGCCATCAATTAAAAGAAAATAAAAGTCGGGACGGAGCGCGGACCTGCGGAAATTCTGAAACTTGCACGGGCATTTAGTCCCAATACTTATCAATTTCAGAAGTCTGAAATTGGGGCAATCCTTGTCAGCCATTTCAGAAAAGAATAGAAGACAAGGATAGAAAAGGAGAGAGCGGACGATGTTCGAGGTGCTAGCCAAGGGTTTGGGAAAGAGTGTTGATGAGGCGATGGTGAAGAAATGGTTCTTTGAAGAAGGGGATGCGGTCACTGAGGGGGATGACCTCGTGGAACTTGCGGCCGGAGATTCGGTCGTGTTGATCTCTGTTCCGACGACGGGTGTTTTGGCAGAAATTTGTATGGATGAAGATGATACGGTTCAGCGAGACGAAGTGCTTTGTATTATCGATGACGAAGAGAGCGACTTGAATGGGGACGAGGATGAGGATAGGGAGTGATTCCCGAAAAATTTCGCAGCCAATAAATTTGTGAGATCGATTTCTCAGGATGAAATGGTACAACGGGACGGAATGTCTTGTGCCATCGGCGATGAAGACGGGAATGAAGACAATCTTGAGGAAGACAACGAAATCGAAGAAGGATCATTAATTATTTTAAAATGACTGAAATACTCAGGCTTAAAAGTCCCGCCGATTTTATCGGAAGGCAGGGAAATGGCGTCATTAGTTTCGGTTCTGGGCAACCCGACTTGCCGCCACCGCAGGAAGCTTTCCAAGGCATTGATCTTAAACGCGATTTGCGTTACGGACTCATTCAGGGTGAAGTCAAATTGCGTGAAAGTCTGGCCCGAGAATATCCCGGTTCTACCGCGGAAAATTTTGTCATTACTAACGGAGCCTCTGAGGCGCTTGACCTTATTTTTAGAGGATGGTCAAGAGGCGAGAAGGTATTGCTTCCTCGTCCGTATTATTACTCCTATCCACCTATCATCGAATTAGCGGGTATGGTTCCGGTTTATACTGATCTTGTGGATGGCCGGATTGATCTGGATGATTTTAAGAAAAAAATAAAGGATTGCCGTGCCGTTTTGATCAATTCTCCTTCCAATCCGACTGGAAGGGTCGAGGTCATTGAGACGTTAAAAGAAATCGAAAAGATTACCCAAAAGCTTGGTATTTATGTTGTTTCTGATGAGGTGTATAAGGATTTAATTTACGAGCGAGAAAATTATCACATTAACGGCGATCATGTGATTACAGTCAATTCTTTTTCAAAGACTTATTGCATGTGCGGTATAAGGGTCGGATACCTTTGGAGCTCCGACAAAAAAGTAGTCGAAAATATCTGCGAGATGAAGACGCATACTTCGATGAACACGAACCTGGTGGGTCAGGACATGGCGCTTTCCGCGATGAGGGCTCCCAAAGAATATATCACGAAACAACAACAGATATGGCGCCAGCGGCGGGATTACATCTATAAGGGCCTGGTGGATCTCGGTTTCGATCTTTGGAAACCGGAAGGTGCATTCTACGTGCTCCCAAAATGCAAAAACGCGAGGGAATTTTTATCCGTTCTTTACAATGATTTCAAAGTAATCACTTATCTTGGAGAATGGTTCGGGGCTCCCGACAGGATTCGCCTCAGCTACGCCCTCGACATCGATCAAATTGAAGAAGGCCTCGGCCGCATCCGGCAAGCCATGCAAAGGGTAACGGTGCTCTGAAAAAATCAATGCGCCATTCAACGGGAGTCACGTTGAATTAGAGCGCGAGAGCTTACTAAAGAGAGGTTGATCTTTCATTGAAAGGCAACCATCTCTTTTAGATCAAAAAAAGGAAATTCACCGTTACTGACCATCCTTGAATATGGAAATTTGTTCTCATAAAAACTCGATAGCTCTACGACAATCGTACACCTCACCCATCGGCGTTTTTGATTCAGGTCTTGGAGGGTTGACGGTTGTTCGTGAATTGCGCCGGCTCCTTCCATCCGAAGAGATCCTCTATCTGGGCGATTTGGCCCATCTTCCTTATGGGACGAAATCGACGGACGAGATTCGGCGCCTTTCGACGGAATGTGCTCGGTTCCTTCTGAAAAAAAAGATCAAAGCTCTGGTCATTGCCTGTAATTCCGCTTCAAGCGTTGCTTTCAAACTTCTTTCCAAAATGTTGCCGATCCCGGTCCTCGACGTGATCAGTCCCGCGGTGGAGACGGCCCTAGCTTTCACGCGTAATCGTCGTATCGGGGTGATTGCAACCTATGCCACGATCGAGAGCGGAAGTTATGCCAGGAGCCTTGAGGCAAGGTCCTCGGATGCCGAATACTTTTTGAAGCCGTGTCCGCTTTTTGTGCCACTTGCGGAGGAGGGATGGTTGGATGATGTTGTCGCCCTTGAAGCCGCACGGAAGTATCTGGCGCCCATCAAAAAGAAGGGAGTCGATACTCTGATTCTTGGGTGCACCCATTATCCCTTGCTGGAAAAAGTGATCGCGAAAGTGATGGGCCCAAGCGTTCGGCTTGTGGATTCTGCCGCTCCTACAGCGTTTCGCCTGAAAGCACTTCTTCAAAAGAAAGGTCTCCTTTATCCGCGGGCACGCCGTGCGCCACTCAAAATCTTTGTAACGGATCATGTGCGAAATTTCGCGCGTATCGGTGAATCTTTCCTCGGCGAAAAACTGAAGACCGTCAAGCTCGTCAAAGTGCCCTGATGGATATTTTAATTTTCCAAATGGTCCATCAGGACAACACAGCCCAAGTCTTTATTTTGTTTTTATTGATGGCGGCTTGGGCAGCCCCAATCTCCGCTATGCGAAAATTGATAAGTATTGGGACTGACTTCCCGATATTTTTTTTAATCGAAAGTCAGGTGCCCTGATGGATATCTTTATTTTCTATAGGGTCCATCAGGACAACACTGACTTCTCGATTCTTTTTTTAATGGAAAGTCAGGTGCCATGAAAAAAGCCATTTGCCTGCTTTCCGGCGGGCTGGATTCCGCGGTGAGTCTTTATGTGGCGTGTTCCGAAGGTTACAGTCCCGTCGCTCTGTCGATTGAATATGGGCAGAGACATTCCCGAGAAATTTTGGTTGCTCGCGCCCTGACCCAAGGGCTCAGGATCCCTCATCTTTTTGCCTCTTTGAGCATGCCCTGGAAGGGCAGCGCTCTGCTGGATGCTAAGATCGAACTCCCCAAGAACCGCGATGAGAAGACGATGTCGGGGGAGATCCCGGTTACCTATGTGCCGGGACGGAACAGTGTGTTTCTTTCCATGGCCATGTCCTGCGCGGAAACGGAAAAGGCGGATGCGATCTTCATTGGCGCCAATATCCTGGACTACAGTGGCTATCCCGATTGTCGTCCGGAATATCTTCGAGGCTTTTGTGAAGCGATGAGGCTCGGCACCCAAGCTGGCGCCGGAGGCTGGATGGTTGAGATTAAGGCACCGCTCATCAAACTCACTAAAAAAGATATTGTTTTGTTGGGGCAGAAGCTCGGGGTTCCGTTCGAAAGGACCTGGTCCTGTTATGCCGGGGAGGACAAGCCCTGCGGTGCTTGCGACTCCTGTGTTTTACGCGCCAAAGGTTTTCGTGAGGCCGGGATCCCGGATCCGCTGTTCAGTGTATGAAATATTCTCCTCATTCTGAGCGTGCGCCGATTACCGAGATATTCTCATCGCTTCAGGGCGAAGGCCCACGCATGGGCGAACGACATATCTTTATTCGTTTTGAAGCGTGTCATATGGCCTGTGCTTATTGTGATGAGACAGGGAAAAAAGCTAAGGAAATGTTACTCGCGGATATTCTGAACGAAGTGACAAGGCTGGAGCGAAAATCAGGGCCGCATGCGTGCGTAAGCCTTACGGGCGGTGAGCCGCTTCTTTATGCGGATTTCCTGAAACCACTTTGCGTAGCACTCCAAAAGCGAAAATTTAGAATCCTTCTTGAGACGAGTGGCATTTTGTGGCGCCAGCTTTCGGGAGTTGTTGGAGCCTGTGATATCATTGCCATGGACTTGAAGCTGCCAAGCGTGACGCGGCAAAAAGAATTTCTAGAAGAACACCGGAAATTTCTCAAACTTGCGAAGAGGAAAGAAACTTACATCAAGGTTGTGATTTCCAGGAACGTGGAGGTTTGTGAATTCAAGCAGCATCTTCGCATGGTCGCACAAGTGGCACCTCGTACGCCGGTTTTTTTACAGCCTATGAGTCGAAGAGAAAAAGTTTATCCGGATCCCGCGCTTATGCGGCTTTTGGATGAGTTACAACGAACCGGAGCGAAGCAGCTTTCCGACGTCCGTGTCGGGGTCCAGCTCCAAAAACTAATGAATATCCCATAAGGGGGAATATCGTGAGGATCGACAAAAGAAAAAGTGATGAACTCCGTAAAGTGAGCGTTCGGACGAAGTATCTCAAAAATGCTCAAGGTTCCTGTCTGATCGAGATGGGAGACACCAAGGTGGTGTGTTCGGCGACGGTCGAAGAAAAAGTTCCGTTCTTTTGCAAAAAAGAGGGAAAGGGCTGGCTCACAGCCGAGTACGGTATGCTGCCTGCTTCGTGCAACGAACGCATTACGC
>MHFU01000117.1:0-1124 GCA_001804345.1 Omnitrophica bacterium RIFOXYB12_FULL_50_7 | reverse complement strand
GTGATCCAGGGCGATGGCGGGACTCGTACGGCGTCGATCACGGGTTGCTATATCGCGCTTGAGCACGCGATCCGAAAGCTCATCGAGGATGGAAAGCTTACAGAAAGTCCCGTGCTGGATTCCGTGGCGGCGGTCAGTGTAGGTGTGGTGAACGGAAAACCCGCTCTGGATCTTTGTTATGCCGAGGATTCCACGGCAGAGGTCGATATGAACGTGGTGATGACCGGTTCCGGAAAGCTTGTCGAAGTTCAGGGGACGGCCGAAGGGGCACCCTTTACGGAAGCGATCCTTCTTCAGATGCTCAAGCTGGCCAAGAAAGGCATCCACGAACTTTCGGCAATCCAAAAAAAACATGTCTAGTGGCGTGAAGACGAAGTTTTTGTTGGCAACGACCAACGCAAAAAAGCTCAAAGAGATTCAGGCGCTTCTCGCGGATCTTCCGGTCCAGTGTCTGAGCCTTCGTGATTTTCCGGATGTGGAGGATGTGGAAGAGACCGGCCGGACATTTGAAGAGAACGCCAGGATCAAGGCCTTGGGCTATGCCGGGCAGACAGGTGTGCTTACGCTGGGCGAAGACTCCGGGATCTGTTGTGATGCCTTGAATGGGGAGCCGGGTGTTTTTTCCGCGCGTTTTTGCGGGGAATCCAAAAACGATGACGCGAATAACAAGAAACTCCTCGAATCGATGAGCGATGTTCCAGAAGAAAAACGTACGGCGTATTATGAATCCGCTATCGCGTTGGCCGAGCCAACAAAGTTGATCGGTGTCGTCCGAGGACAAGTTCAGGGTCTGGTCACGCGAGAGCTTCGGGGAAGCGGTGGCTTCGGGTATGATCCTCTTTTTTTCTATCCGCCTTATCAGAAGACTTTCGGCGAGGTTTCTATTGAGATGAAGCATCGCGTTTCCCACCGCGCTCAGGCTCTTGGAAAATTCCGAGAACTTCTTCAGAGCTATCTGAAACGAGTTTGATCTCTGTGGTGCGTCAGGCTTTAAAAAAGGCCGGCTTTTTGCGGACGTGTGATCAAAGGCCAGGCTTTTTTCGTTGAATTCCCCAAGGGGGCGGTTTATGATGTGCCTCCCTCCGAGGAAATAGCATGGGTAGCAGAAGCTTTCGGTTAGAAAT
>MHFU01000116.1 GCA_001804345.1 Omnitrophica bacterium RIFOXYB12_FULL_50_7 | reverse complement strand
CGGGTTGATCGGGCTTGAAACGACCCTTCTGGTTGCATTAGCCTTAGCACTTGATTTTTTAGTCCAAAAAATGGAGCGCCAGTTGTCGGGGATCTATTTCATCATGACGTTCCTTTTTGTCTTTTGCGCGGGAGCTCTAAGACTTCTGGTCTGCTACGCTGGCGAATTGCCGGCGTCCCTTGTCTGGAGATATTTGGGGATGATCGCGATGACAGCGCTTTATACGAGCGCTTTTTTACCCATATTCAATTTTTTAACGAACCGGTGGTTGGGTCATTCCTCCGCCAAACAGTACGAGCTTTTTCGCTGATAAAGTTCACGGATGAAAAGAAATAAAGACTTGTAGCGCCGTATCGTTAATCCCTATTCGCCGGAGGAGGGGATCCCTGCCTGCCGGCAGGCGTCTGGCAAATTGTGGCGGAAAATTAAATAGAGAACAGGATTGATGTTCACACGATTTCATTTCTTTCAGGTGTTCGTTTTTTCCCTTATGATCATTCTTGGGTTGGGACTCTTCCAAACTCAGGTTGTACGCGGGTCTTACTATTACGAACTTAGCAAACGTAACCGCGTTCGCCTTATTCCCCTCGAAGCTCCGCGCGGCCGTGTATTCGATCAGAAGGATCGGCTGCTTGCCGCGAATCGTCCTTCGTACAATGTTATTGCGATTCCGGAAGATATCACACCCGAAGTCTATCCAAGGCTTGCAAGGTTATTGGAGGTCCCGGAAAAAGAAATCCGAAGGCGCATGAGCGCGGGCCGTGAATTTCCGTTTGCGCCGGCGGTGATCATGGAAGATATCCCTCAAGAACTTGCGTTCAGAATCGAAGAACGGCGTCCGGAACTTTCGGGCGTGAGCGTTCGCGTCGAGGGTATCCGTTGTTATCCTTATGGAGAAACCGCTTCGCATGTCATCGGCTACATTGGGACGATCAACGCCCGAGAATGCGATGCGGTGGATCGCGACCGATTCGGAATGAACTCCAAGATCGGGCGGGCAGGCATTGAGAAGGCGTTTGATGATTCGCTTCGCGGGTGGCGGGGAGGGCAACAGATTGAAGTGGACGCGCGCGGCCAAATGGTTCGGGTCCTTTCAGATCGCAAGCCTGAGGCGGGTTCCGATATCACGCTTACGTTGGATCTCGAGTTCCAGAAGAAGATCATGGACATGATCAAGGGTCTGCACGCAAGCATTGTGGTGCTGGATCTTGAGACGGACGGGCTTTTAGCGATGGCCAGCGCGCCTGCCTATGACCCGAATATCTTTGTCTCCCCGGCGTCCAGTGAACAGCGCCTCCATATCTTGAAAGACGAGAACTCTCCGATGTTGGATCGCGGGATCAATGCTGCTTATCCTCCTGGTTCGATCTTCAAGTTAGTGACAGCGCTTGCCGGACTCGATCTCGGGAAGATTACTCCCCAAACACGGTTTCGGTGCACCGGCTCTTTTCAATTGGGTCCCAAGTCGAAGCCCGCGCACTGCTGGTTGCATGAGGGGCATGGGAACCTCAATCTTTATGAAGCTCTTGAGCGGTCCTGTAATGTCTATTTTTTTAATGTGGCTAAAAGACTGACACCGGATGAGATTGCGCATTATGCCCACGAGCTCGGCCTCGGTGAGCCCTTAAGGCTCGAGATCTCGCGTATGGCCCCCGGTCTTATCCCGGATTCCGCGTGGAAGAAAGCGCGTTTCAATCAGCCTTGGTATCAGGGCGAAACTCTCAATATGGCGATCGGGCAGGGTTATATGCTCGTGACCCCGTTCGAGATCCTTCGTCTTACCTCGATTATTGCAAAGAACGGCAAAGTCGTAGAGCCCCATTTGGTCGTTCAGGAGCGTCCGATTTTGCCTGAAAGTCCTCATGTGGCCATTCGGGAGGAGAATCTTGAGGTAATCAAAAGGGCCATGCTTCAGGTCGTGGAATCAGACTACGGGACAGGGCAATTAGCTCGCGTGGATTTTGATAAATTGGCCGGAAAGACCGGGACCGCGCAGGCGCCGCCTCTGAAAGCGCATAGCTGGATGACCGGATTTTTCCCCTATAAAGATCCGAAGATCGCGTTTGTCGTGTTCGTAGAACATGGCGGATCTGGAGGCATCACGAGCGCGCGCCTTGTGAAGCAGATGCTCGAGACGTGGAGGGACCTTTATGCTGCGCCGGCTGCTTAACGGAATTTATTTTCCGCTCTTTTTTTCGGTCGTGACCTTAGCGGTGATCGGAATCCTTTTTATTTACAGCGCGTCCTATCGCGATCCCGGGAATTATGAGTCCAAACAGGTCTTCTGGATCCTTGCGGGTTTGGTGGTGCTGATCGGTGTGCCACTTATAGGATATCGTCCCTTTTTGAGTGTTTCGTACCCTTTTTATGTTTTGACGCTTATTTTGCTGGTGCTGGTCGATTTTTTTGGCAGTAAGGTTTTGGGTGCTCAGAGGTGGCTGATGCTTGGTCCCATCGCGATCCAGCCTTCGGAATTTGCAAAAGTCGGAGCGCTTCTGGCCGGCGTCAATTTTTTGGGAGCTCATCATCCCTGGGAAGGGCAGACGAAGACGGTGAGCATCGCGCTTCTGCTTCTGGCAGTCCCTCTTTTTCTGATCTTTAAACAGCCCGATCTTGGGACCGCGTTGTTGTTTATCCCCATGTCGGTCGTTATTCTTTTTCTATGGGGCGTGCGGAAACGTTTTCTGATAGCAAGTTTTAGTGCGCTGGCACTGGCGGCTCCTTTGGCTTGGGGGTTTCTCAAAGCCTACCAAAAAAAACGTTTAATGGTATTTCTTAACCCCAATCTGGATCCGCTGGGTTCTGGCTATACGGCTCTCCAATCCAAGATCGCGGTGGGGTCGGGAGGGTTCTGGGGCAAAGGGTATTTGGGCGGAACGCAGACACAGCTTCATTTTGTTCCTGAACATCACACGGATTTTATCTTCTGTGTGATTGGGGAGGAATTGGGATTTCTCGGTAGTCTTTTGGTGCTATGTCTTTACGGATTCCTTTTTCACTCGATCTTTCTAGTGATGCAACATACGACGGACGTGAAGGCGAAGATGCTTTGCGGGGGAGTGCTTGCGCTTCTTTTTTCGCATGTGATAATCAATATCGGGATGACCATTGGACTGATGCCTATCGCCGGGGTGCCGCTTCCCCTGATCAGTTACGGAGGGTCTTCCTTTATTATGACCTGCATGTGTTTGGGGCTTGTTTTGAGCGTCTACAAAGAGCGGTCTATTTTTTAGAAGAAATTTCTTGGGTGTCGCTCAACCTTGCCTTAGAATCAGGCCTGCTTCGGGGTGCCACAATTTCAATCCAAGAGTAATTGGAAAATTGGGACTACCCCGATGTTTGATTGAATTAATGAAACGGGTTCATCGGGGTGTACGGATCTTGATTGAAAGTAGAAGGTGATCAGTACAATCCCGATCTTCATTGGAATTCTAGAAAGCTGATCGGGGTGTAGCTCAGGGGCTAGAGCGCTTGCTTTGGGAGCAAGATGTCGGAGGTTCAATTCCTCTCACCCCGATTTTTTTGTTGTGCCGGGGGCGCTGAACATGCCAAGACGTCGATGGATATTTTATCTTGCCTCCCAGTCTTTCCGAAGACATGAACTTCTCCGGGATTTAAAAGTTCCTTTCAAGGTTGTCCCGAGCGCTTATCGAGAGCGATGGTGCCGGAAAACTGCTCCCGAAGTTCTTTGCGTACGTCACGCGGCCGGAAAAGTCCGCCATGCCGTGTTTCCGAAGGCTGCACGCTTTGTTCTTGGGGGTGATACGATCGTTTGGCACCACGGCCGCGGGCTCGGAAAACCGAAAAGCCGGGCCGAAGCTTTACGTATGCTACGCGGACTCGTAGGGAAAAAACACGCCGTTTATACCGGCCTTGCGATCTGGGACCGGAAAATAGGACGTGTGCTCACCGGATGCGCCAAAACCGATGTGTGGATGAAACCTGTCGTGGAGGCGTGGCTTCAGAATTATGTGGATACTATCCATCCCTTCGATAAGGCCGGAGCTTATGCGATCCAAGCCAAGCTTAAGATCGTGCGAAAGATACAGGGTTCCTATTCGAATGTTGTGGGCCTACCCAAAGAGCTGTTGCGTAAGATGCTTAAAGAATTGGGGTGAAGGTCCGATGTGCCTAAAAGACGGAAGAAATCACATCTCGAGGGCGGATAAGTGAAGCGTGTTGTTTTGATCCTTATATTTTTTGTTTTGGGTCTTGTTCTTGGGGTAGGGTTTTGCATGGCCGCCGATTCCCAGCGTGAATCAGAGCCCGAACCCGAGGATTATCGGCTTCTTCGCGAGATCATTAGTACAGAGTTCTCTGGCCAGGCCCCACACGAGTGGGGCGAAACGGTTTCAGGAGTCAAAACGCGCCTTAAGACCGAGGACAAGGTTGTGGCGCTCGGTGTGGATGCTTGTGATCTGATGGGCATGGGCCAAGATGCGAAGTTGATCAAATTCCTTATGACCGAGAACATTCCCGCCACTTTATTTATTTGCGGGGAGTGGGTCGATAAGAACAACGCAATCCTCAAGAAGCTTGCTGCCAATCCTCTTTTTGAGATCGCGAATCAGGGCTTATCGCGTAAGGCTTGTTCCGTGAGTGGCAAGACCGCGAACGGAGTTTCCGGTACGAGTAATGTCGGAGAACTTTTTTCGGAGATCGAACAGAACGCCAGGAAGATCGAGGCCGTTACCGGGATCTTGCCCCAATATTACCACGCAGGGTCCGGTTATTATGATGAAGTGGCAGTGCGCATCGTCAGGGCGCTTGGGTACGAAGCCCTGGGTTCTTCCGGTCAAGGACCGCGGGAGCAGAACCTTGAGAAAAAACAGGTGCTGGACGCGCTCGTGAATCCGGTCGCGGGTGCTATTGCGATCCTTGGAGGCGTTTCGCTTCAAAATTCTTTTGTGGATAGCGTGATCGCAGCATTACGTAAACTTCG
>MHFU01000115.1 GCA_001804345.1 Omnitrophica bacterium RIFOXYB12_FULL_50_7 | reverse complement strand
GAATGTCCAGTTCGCAGTCGACCCCAAAACGGGTCGCATGGTCATCATCGAAATGAATCCCCGCGTCTCCCGGTCTTCGGCCTTGGCCTCCAAGGCCACGGGATTTCCGATCGCGAAATTTGCGGCCAAGCTCGCGGTTGGACTTACTCTGGATGAGATCCCTAACGACATCACTAAGTACACGCCGGCTTCGTTTGAGCCTTCGATCGATTATTGCGTGGTGAAGATCCCGCGTTTTGCTTTCGAGAAGTTTGAGGGCGTGGATGACCGTCTAACGACACAGATGAAATCCGTGGGCGAGGTCATGTCCATTGGCCGTACCTTCAAAGAGGCGTTCCAGAAAGGCCTGCGTTCGCTTGAGACGAAGCGCTTCGGTTTCGGGGGAGACGGTAAAGACAAGATCTTCGACGTAACACTCAAAACGCGCGAAGCCTATCTTCAGTTCATCAAAACCGTTCCAACCGACAAAGAGCTTCGTGAAAAGATATTTGCTTATGCGAAAGTCCCGCGAGAAGACAGGATCTTTTATTTGAAATACGCGTTTCTGGCGGGGTATGCCGCCGAAGAGATTTATAAAAAAACGGGGGTTGATCCGTGGTTTCTGGCGCAGCTGAAGCAGATCATTGATCTTGAAGGGGAGTTGCTTGCCGCGCAAGGGAAGCCGAAGCAACAGGATGCGATGATGCGGAAGGCTAAGCAATACGGGTTCTCTGACCGGCAGCTGGCATTCTACTGGGGGCTTAAGGAAAAGGATGTGCGTAAGAAGCGTAAGGGCCTTGGCATCAAACCGGTCTATAAACTGGTGGATACCTGCGCCGCGGAGTTCAAGGCCTACACGCCTTACTTTTATTCGACCTATGAAGACGAGGACGAATCGAACCCCAGCCGGAAAAAGAAAGTCATGATCCTCGGAGGCGGGCCCAATCGCATCGGGCAGGGGATCGAATTCGATTACTGTTGCGTTCACGCCGTTATGGCGCTTAAGAAAATGGGCTATGAAACGATCATGGTCAACTCCAACCCCGAGACCGTGAGTACAGATTATGACACCTCAGACAAACTTTTCTTCGAACCGCTGACCCTCGAGGACGTGCTTAATATCTATGAGAATGAAAAGCCGTTGGGTGTGATCCTGCAGCTTGGAGGACAGACGCCCTTGAATCTTGCCAAAGCGCTCAAGGCGAACGGTGTGAAGATCCTCGGGACCTCGGTCGATGCGATCGATCGCGCCGAAGACCGCGACCGGTTTAAAAAACTTCTGAGGAAGATTGGTCTTCGCCAGCCCGCCAACGGGATTGCGACGAGTATCGATGAGGCCTATCAGATCGCGAAAGAAATCGGATATCCCGTCGTCATACGTCCATCTTACGTGCTTGGCGGACGTGCGATGGAGATTGCCTATGACCAGACTTCGCTCAAAAAATTCATGAGGCAGGCGGTGGAAGCCAGCGGCGAACATCCTGTGTTGATCGATAAATTCCTCGAAGACGCGACGGAGATGGATGTGGATCTTATTTCAGACGGAAAGACCGCGGTGGTTGGCTCCGTGATGGAACACATCGAAGAAGCTGGTATCCATTCCGGGGACAGTGCGTCCGTGATCCCGCCGTTCTCCATTTCGCGCGAAATCGTGGAAGAAATCATCCAGAAGACCAAACAGGTTGCCAAAGAACTCGGTATCGTGGGGCTTATGAACGTTCAGTATGCGATTCAGAAGGACCAGGTTTATTGCCTGGAGGTGAACCCGCGAGCTTCGAGGACAGTGCCGTTTGTGAGCAAAACGATCGGTGTGCCTCTCGCGAAACTTGCCGCGCAGCTTATGGTGGGGAAAACGCTGAAGGATCTGAAATTCACCGAAGAGATCGTGCCGAAACATGTGGCGGTGAAGGAATCTGTGTTCCCGTTCGTGAAATTCCCGGGCGTGGACATTATTCTTTCTCCGGAAATGAAATCCACCGGAGAGGTCATGGGGATCGACAAGGATTTTGGGAAGGCTTTCTACAAATCCCAGGACGCAGCGATGAGTTGTATTCCGCGCAAGGGCACGGTTTTTATCAGTGTCAAGGATACCGACAAACCGAAGATCGCCGAGATCGCCAGGGAATTCCACCGGCTTGGTTTCAAAGTCGTGTCAACCAAGGGAACGACACAAGTGTTGAAGGATTACCGGGTGCCGGTTCAGGAAATCTTGAAGATCACTGAAGGGAGCCCGAATATAGGAGATTGGGTCAGGAATAAGAAGATGGATCTCATCATCAATACGCCGAGCGGGAAGGGTCCGATGCTGGATGAGGGCAAGATACGGTCGCTCGCGGTCGCTTTTAATATTCCGTGTATCACCACGCTGCGCGCCGCGCGCGCGGCCCTTCGGGGACTTCAGGCCGTAAAAGACAATGATCTGGATGTCCAGTCGATTCAGGATTATCACGGCGTTAAAAGTAAATAAAAAGGAGAATCCCTTGATCAGTTCAGGAGTAAAAGGGCTCGATAAAGTGACCACTGGGTTACGGTTGGGCGACAATGTCGTTTGGCAAGTCGATGCGATCCACCATTACAGGGAGTTTGTCACGCCCTTCGTCCAAAAAGCCCTCGAAGAAAAAAGAAAACTTGTCTACATTCGCTTTGCCAATCATGAGCCTCTTTTGAAGGAAGACAAGAACATCACGGTCTACAAGCTCGATCCGCATGCGGGCTTCGAACCCTTTTCTGCCGAGATCAACGGTATCGCCAAAAAGGAGGGCGAGGGCGTTTTTTATGTTTTTGACTGCCTCTCGGATCTTCTCTCGGCTTGGGCCAATGACCTCATGATCGGAAATTTTTTCAAGATTACCTGTCCCTATCTTTATGAACTGAATACGATCGCCTACTTCGCTCTTTTGCGGAACCGGCATTCGTTCAAGACCGTCGCACGCATCCGGGATACGACCCAGCTTTTGATCGATGTGTATTATTACCACGACGATTGCTACATCCATCTCCTGAAAGTTTGGAACCGGTATTCGCCGACGATGTTCCTGCCCCATGTCCGGCAGAAGGACCAATTTATTCCGATCGCCAATAGCGCCGACACGGCGAAGATTTTTTCCGAGATCTTTAAAAAAGGAGCCAAGAGCGCCAAACGGAATCTGGATTACTGGGACCAGCTTTTTCTGAAAGCGGAGGATCTTGCGGGCTCCAAAGGCGCTTCCCGCGAAGTCAAAGAACAAATGTTGGACCAACTCTGCAGGATCGTGTTGGCACGAGATGAAAAAATGCTGGGCCTTGCTAAAGGGAACCTTGCGCTCGAAGATCTGTTGAATATCAAGTCGAGGATGATCGGGACCGGGTTCATCGGTGGAAAATCCGTGGGGATGTTGATCGCTCGGAACATTTTGTTAAAAGATAAATCCCTGGGAGCTGAGAAACTTTTTGAGGCCCATGATTCTTTCTATATCGGCTCCGATGTCTTCTATACCTACATTGTTGAAAATAGCTTGTGGAAAGAGCATATGGCGCAGAGGACTCAGGAAGGTTTTTTTGAAGTGGCCGGGAGACTTCATGAGGAGTTGCTGAGGGGTGTTTTCCCCGAAGAGATCAAGGACCAATTTCTGCAGATGATCGAATATTTCGGACAATCGCCGATCATCGTCCGGTCCAGCAGTTTGCTGGAGGACAGTTACGGGAATGCCTTTGCCGGGAAATATGAAAGTGTTTTTCTCGTTAATCAAGGAACGCCCGACGAGCGGTATGCGAAGTTCGTCGAAGCGGTCCGCCGGATCTATGCTTCCACGATGAACCCGGACGCTTTGGCCTACCGGTTGCAGCGCGGGTTGGATCAGATGGATGAACAAATGGCGCTTCTTGTTCAGCGGGTCTCAGGCGCCTACCACAAGGATTATTTTTTCCCGGATGCTGCGGGTGTCGGGATCTCGCAAAACGTTTTTGTCTGGAAAAGCAGCCTGGACCCCAAGGCGGGTATGTTGCGATTGGTCCTGGGGTTGGGGACCCGCGCGGTCAATCGTGTCGAAGGGGATTATCCGCGGGTCGTGGCGTTAGATGAGCCGCTTCTGAAGGCTTACGCGGGGATGGCTGCGATGCAGCGCTTTTCCCAGCATGACGTGGATGTATTGAACGTCAAAGAAAATATCCTTCAAACGATCTCTTTCAGGGAATTACTGAAGCAAAAAGTAGACATGCCTTTGGATCTTCTGGCGATCAAAGACCATGAGGTCGCGGAAAAATTGAAGGCGATGGGGTCGGAGGAGGAGCCCTGGATCATCACCTTCGACAACCTTGTTTCAAAGACCCAGTTCGGGCGAATCATGCAAAAGATCCTTAAGGCTCTGGAATCAGCTTATGGTTATCCTGTGGATATCGAATTCACGGTCAATTTCAAAAAGAGCGGTGGGTTCCAGGTGAATCTGCTTCAATGCCGGCCGATGCAGACCAAGGGATTGGGACATCGCGTCAAGATCCCGAAAACGATTCCCAAGGAAAAAACCATCTTCTGCTCAAAAGGGAATTTTCTGGGCGGGAACATTTTGCAGGCTATCGATCGGATCATCTACGTGGATCCGGAGGCTTATTGCGGGCTAGAGACACAATCCGAGCGTTATGACATTGCGCGCGTGGTCGGAGAGCTCAATCGAAAGATCGAGAGCAAAGAGAAAATGGCCGTGATGCTTTTGGGCCCGGGCCGATGGGGGACGACCACACCTTCCCTGGGGGTGCCGGTTTCTTTTGCCGAGATCAATCATATTACTGTTCTTGGGGAGATCGCTTTTGTTACAGAAAATGCATCTCCCGAGATCTCCTTTGGGACCCATTTCTTCCAGGATCTCGTGGAAACGGGGATCTTCTATGTGGCTCTTTTCCCGGAGGATGCGGGCGTATCGATGGACCGGAAATTCTTTGAAGCGATCCCGAAAACTCTTAAGAAACTGGCGCCGGAATACAAAAAATATGAGCATGTAGTCAAGGTGTTCGATGTGAAAAAGAACGACCTCAAGATCGCCGCAGACGTCCTTTCTCAAAAAGTCATTTGTTACTTCGAGTAAAGCCACCCTGTGTTTCGAGAATTTGGCTGGTCTTCGTCAAAATTCGATGCTAGATTATCACGACCATGAAAAAACTCTTTAAGCCATTTATATCGTTTCTCCTGGTTTTTGCTGTCTCGCTTCCCTTGGTGGCGGCCGAGACTGAGATCCAGGGAGAAGGGACGCCGCAGCGAAAACTTCAACGCGGCTTTCTCAATGTGGCACTTTCTCCGATCGAGAT
>MHFU01000114.1 GCA_001804345.1 Omnitrophica bacterium RIFOXYB12_FULL_50_7 | reverse complement strand
TCATGACACCACCTCTTTCTTTTTGGAAAGCGTTCCGGAATTGGACTGGCCCTGGAGCGCATCAAGGAATGATGGATTCTGCAAAGGAAGCAACGGCAGAACATTCGCGCCTGCCTGCGGATCAATGATTACTTTGTTCGCGGCCGGATAGATCCGCTCCAGGGTCTCTATCTGCAAACGGTTCCAGGTCACTTCTTTGGCTTTCTGGTATTCAGCGAGAAGTGCCTTAAAACGAACGGCATCCCCCTGGGCCTTGAGCACGCGCTCCTCCTTGAAGCCTTCCGCGCCCCGGAGCATCTTTTGTGCCTCACCGCGCGCACGAGGAATAAGATCTTCCTGGTACCCCTTGGCTTCATTGATCAGCCTTTCACGGTCTTCACGCGCCCGGACCACTTCGTGGAACGCATCTTTGACCTGGTCAGGAGGATCGACCACCTGGAGCCTGACCTCCGTGATCATAAGGCCGGATTCGTAGGCGTCCATAAGGCGCTGGAGAAATTCCCGCGTCTCTTCTTGGACCTTTTGCCGCCCGACGGTGAGCACATCATCAATGGTGGATCTCCCCACCGCACTGCGAAGCGCCACTTCTGTGGCGGTAAAAAGCGTCCCATCGGGATCGTGTAGCCGGAAAAGATATTTTGTGGGATCGTTTACTTTGTATTGAACAATGATCTGAGCTTCGACCATGTTTTCATCGCCCGTTAGCATCATCGCATCCGAGCGGCCTCCTGTACGGCGGCTAAATTCTGAATTTTCACGGCCCTGCATACCGAAACCGACCTCGATCCTTCGAACCTGCTCCACGTTGACGATATCGACTTGATCCACAGGCCACGGCATCCGCCAGTTAAGTCCCGCGCTGGCGATCCGAACTTTTTTCCCGAACTGCCGGACAATCCCCTGCTCTCCGGGACTGACGATAAAAAAACCGCTCGCAAGCCATGCCCCAATGACCAAAACTGCTAGCATGGGTATGGTGCCGGGCTTTTTAATGAAATTATTCAACCAATTAAGGATCTGTTCGTCAGGACTTGCATATTCAGCTGCCATCTTTCACCTCCGCGGTTATAGAAACTGGATTCTTTTTTAGAAATAGCCGTGCCATTTGCCTGCTATAAATAAGCGCGAAGTCAGACCGGCATTTTTGCGATACTAGCCTGAGCCCGTGACGTGGCGGTGCCCGGAACTGCCACTCCAACGCCTTTGAGAAGATCACCATGAATATCCTTTTTCCCTTGTTTGTAAAGAATACAGTCGATGTTCTCTTCCTCCAATCGTGTCCGGATCGAACGCGCTTCATCCATAGAGGCTGTCTCGTAGACCTGTCCCCATATCTCCCGAGAATCCCCTTGAAAGCCAAGCTCTTTACTTTTGGACTCGCTGGATAAAACCCTGTCGGCTCGTAACGAAAAGGGACTTTTCCTCTTGGATATAAAATAAACGATCGTCCCCACGATCAAAAGGTAAAGAAAAAATGTCGCCACACAAAACCTCCTTCCAGAAAAATGATGCTCTGACGAACTGTCACAGCGATCAAACCCAGGCGCTCATATATTACTTGCTCTCGGCAAGCTTATCCAACCGGAACCAGTAGAAACTATGAGGTCCCAGAGTTAAAAAGTACGGAAGCTCGCCGATCTTCGGGAACCGCACATTCCCCCAAAGCTCCAGAGGTTCCCAACCGTCATAGTGTTTCAAATCAAGTTCGACCGGCTGCGCATAACGGGAGAGATTATTGACGATAAGGAGCGTCTCATCTTCGTAAGCGCGGATATAAGCCAGGATCTTCGGGTTTTGATGCTGGAGAAACTCGATCGTCCCGCGACCAAATGCTTTCAAACTCTTCCGGACCCGGATCATCCGCTTCGTCCAATTGAGAAAAGATGACTGCGTCATGCTCTGAGCTTCAACGTTAATCGCCTGATATGTGTATAGAGGGTCACTGATCAAAGGTTCGTAGAGCTTATCCGGGTCAACCTCAGAAAACCCGGCGTTTTTATTCCCATTCCACTGCATCGGTGTTCTGACACCGTTCCGGTCTCCAAGATGGATATTGTCTCCCATCCCGATCTCATCCCCGTAGTAAATGATCGGGGTCCCCGGAAGACTGAACAAGAGACTGTTGAGAAGTTCCATCTGCCGCCGTCCGTTGTTCATAAGAGGAGCGAGCCGGCGGCGAATCCCCAAATTCAACCTTGCCTTGGGATCTGCCGCATACTCCCGGTACATGTAATCCCGCTCTTCTTGCGTCACCATTTCGAGAGTTAATTCATCATGGTTTCGTAGAAAAAGCGCCCACTGGCAATTCTCGGGGATCGGGGGTGTTTGTTTCATGATCTCAAGGATCGGCGTGTTGTCTTCTTTGCGAATTGCCATAAAGATTCGAGGCATGAGTGGAAAATGAAACGCCATGTGGCATTCGTCCCCTTCGCCGAAATAAGGCCTCACATCTGCGGGCCATTGATTCGCCTCCCCAAGCAGAACCTTGTCCTTGAAAGATTTGTCTAATTGAGCCCGCAAATTTTTGAGATAGGTGTGCGTTTCCGGAAGATTTTCGCAGTTCGTTCCTTCGCGCTCAAAAAGATATGGAATGGCATCCAGACGGAAGCCGTCGATACCCATCTTCAGCCAAAAGAACAGCACATCGTGCATGGCTTTTTGCACTTGAGGATTATTGTAATTTAGATCCGGTTGGTGGCTGAAAAACCGATGCCAGTAATACTGCCCTGAGACGGGATCGTAGGTCCAATTCGATTTTTCTGAGTCAGAAAAAATGATCCTGGCGTCCTTATATTGCTCAGGATGATCGCTCCAGACATAAAAATCCCGTTTCGGAGACGTCCTGGAAGAGCGGGCTTCAAGGAACCATGGATGTACGTCCGAAGTATGATTCATCACAAGCTCAATAAGAACCTTGATCCCGCGACGGTGAGCTTCCTTAACAAAGTCCTGGAAGTCCTTCATCGTTCCGTATTCGGAAGCGATTTCCTCGTAATAAGCAATGTCATAGCCGTCATCCTTCATGGGGGACCTATAGAACGGGAGGAGCCAAATACAGTCGATGCCGAGGTCCTGTAGATAATCCAGCTTTTGAGTTAGGCCGGGAAAGTCCCCATAGCCATTCTGATTACTGTCAAAAAAGGTTTTGACGTGAAGCTCGTAGATGATCGCGTCTTTGTACCAGAGGTTATCGTTGGGCATTGTCGGGAAATATCCTTTCTCTCGCTTCGATCAATCGCTTTAAGAAAACGGCGACTTCGGCCGGAGATCTCAGCCAGTAGCGCGCAGCAGTACGGGAGCTGTATCCCACCCTTATAGAAAAATCCGACTTCTTCAAGGCCTTAAAGGCATCTTCGTCTGTCACATCATCCCCGACATAAACCAGGGTCAGACCTTTTCTCTTGGTTTTTGACACCCATCCGGAAAGCAATCCGAGCGCTCCCCCTTTATCCGAACACCCATAAGCCGGACGCACCTCCCAGACCTTCTTGCCCGGCTTGATCCTAAAGAAGATCTTCGCTGAGAAATTCTCCCAGGCTTTTTCAAAAATCCGTCGGGCTATGGCGATATTTTTTGACGCCACGTTCCGGTAATGTGCGCTGAGGCTATAGGTTTTATCTTCAACCAAAACTCTCGGGATATCTTTGAGGGACCTCTTGAGCTCCTCAGTAAAACGCGAAATGAATTCCCGAAATTTGACGGCATAAGGGTCTAGGCTGACTACGCTTTGGATCTTCCTCTCAAGACCGTGGTTGCCCACATAATCGAAGCTATCAAGTCCGACTAATTTCTCGACATCGTTCAACGAACGCCCGCTGAGGATCGCTATCTTAATACCCGGCATTCCGGAAAGAATTTTAAGCGTTGTCCTCATGCCTGAAGTCAGCTTGGCCTGGGACGGTTGGCTCACGATGGGGGTTAAAGTCCCGTCGTAGTCCAAAACAAGATAAAGGTTCTTGATTCCCGCTATTTTTTTGATAACAGACGGATCAATTTTTTTTTGCTTCATGGATTCCTCAGAAGGATTTGACAATCTCGGTAATCATATCCGCGGCCCATCGGTAAATGTTGTATTCACGGACGATCTGCCGCATCTTCCGCATCCGCTCTTTCTTTTCCTCCGGGAGCATCGTCAGCGCCTGATGGATCGCTTCCGCCGTCCCTTCAATGTCATAAGGATTGATCAAGAGAGAACTCGTAAATTCGTGACTTGCTCCTGTGAAACGGCTCAGGATCAATACGCCGTCCTCATCCTCCCGCGCGGATACAAACTCTTTGGCGACAAGATTCATCCCGTCATGAAGCGAACTGACCAAACAGAAATCCGCGAGACGGTAGTAATCGAATATTTTCTTCTGGTCATGATGATCTTCCAGAAAAAGAATGGGCTTGTAGCTGCCTTTCTGGAAGCGAAGATTGATCTTCTCGACCAGCTTTTCGACCTCTTTCAAATGGTCCTGATAACTCGCGATCAGGGTTCTGGAAGGAGCTCCAAGCTCGATAAAAACGAGCTCGCCCTGAAGATGGGGATACTTTTCGAGAACTCGTTCAATGGCTCGGAAGCGCTCCAAAAGACCCTTGGTGTAATCGATGCGGTCAACCCCAAGACCGATCCTTTTCCCTTTAAGCCCATAATCCTCTCTTATTTTCTCAAGAGGATCTTTCTTGGATTCCTGAACCGCGACATTGGGAACGCCTGAGATACTGATCGGGAACGGACGCACCGAACTTGTTTTCCCGCTCCGAGTAACCTCGAAATTCGCCCAGTTGATCTTGCACTCAAGCGCATGATCAACCGTATCCAGAAAATTGTTGCAATGGAATTGAGTGTGGAAACCGATGATGTCGCTCCCGAGCATCCCTTCCAAGATCTCTTCCTGCCACGGACAGATCCCAAAAGCTTCCGCGTTAGGCCAAGGGATATGCCAGAAGATCGCGATCTTCGCATCGGGTCTTCGTTCTTTGATCATCTTGGGAAGAAGCGCGAAATGATAATCCTGAATAAGGATCATCGGAGGATCGTCCCCCAACTCTGCAAGAAGCGAATCGGCGAATTTCTGGTTTACTTCTTTATAGCAATTCCAATCCTCTATCCTGAAAATAGGCCGTACGTGGCTGATATGACAAAGAGGCCAAAGACCTTCGTTGGAAAAACCGTAGTAGTACCCCTTCTCCTCTGCTTCCGTAAGCCACATGCGCTTTAAAGTAAAGGATGGCTTCCAGGGTGGCACCATGACTTTGTTCTCTTTGTCGACCACTTCCCGGTCCGCATT
>MHFU01000113.1 GCA_001804345.1 Omnitrophica bacterium RIFOXYB12_FULL_50_7 | reverse complement strand
GGGCGAAAAGCGTTGAAAAAAATAGGGTCCCGCGCATTTGTATGAAAAAACTAATCCCGAATCTCTCGGTTATATGTCTCGTCACGATTTCGTTTCTTTTTCCTCCACCGCTCGCGGAGGCGGGTTCTATCACATTGTTGGCGCCCTCGGCGGTGCTCCTGGACGGTCGTACCCAACAAATCATCTACGCACGGGCGCCCCACACCAAACGCGCGCCCGCCAGCACGACAAAACTTCTGACCGTGATGGTGGCTCTCGATCATCTCTCGCTCGATAAGATTGTTCAGATCCCCGGTGGTTTGGAACATATTCAGCCTTCCAAGATCGGCTTGCATAGGGGAGAACGTTTTTATGTGCGTGATCTTGTTAAAGCGGCGCTTATCAAGTCCGCGAATGACGCGGCGGAAGCTCTTGCAATCTTGACGGCAGGTTCGCGGCCAGCTTTTGCGCAGATGATGAATCGAAAAGTTAAAAGCATTGGCGCTAATAGTTCCCATTTTGTGAATCCTAACGGGCTTCCGGCTTCAGCCCAGTATTCGACCGCGTATGATCTTGCGAGGATCATGATGGCGGCCTCCAAATATCCGTTTATCGTGAATACCTTGAAGATCCGGAGCGCGGTGATTTACAGCCGCGGAGGACGTAGGATCCCTTTGAATAATTGTAATAAGATGCTGTGGCGGACGGGCGGAGTAATCGGCAAGACTGGCTGGACGAGGACGGCGCGCCATTGTTTTGCCGGGCGGGTCCAATCTCGTGGCAGGGTGATCTTTGTGGGGCTTATGGGAAGCCAGAGGCGGCAGTATCTTTGGTCGGATTTGCGGAGGATCGAATCCGTTTCTACCGGAAAAATGCCCAAGCTTATTGTTTCAGCTCCGGCCATGCCGAATCGCAAAGAGACGTTGAAGATCCAGAAGGCACTCCATCGTGCCGGATATTTCAAAGGGAATCCCACCGGGTTTTACGGCAAACGGACCAAGGCGGCCGTACGGAATTTTCAAAAATCTAAGGGGCTTTCGGCCACGGGATGGGTTGGGCCGGAAACTCTGAAGAAGCTGAAGGCCTATCTATGAGAAAAGTTCTATCGTCCTTGTTGTTGTGTCTGATGGTTTTCCAGACAGGCTGTTCTCAAGAATTCTCGCGCCAGATGCCGGAACAAACCCCTAAGGCTCAGGTGAAGGAGGCGGTTTCTGTAAAAAAAATTCCAACTTCTGATAAGTCTCAGGTCACTATGGTCGCGGATTTTGAAGCGGAAGGCGAGAAGATCATGAACAATCTTGGAGGCGAGAGCGGCGATTGGAACATGAACCTCGCGGATATTAATAATTCCTACACGGATCCGCATGTGGTGTCGGTGGCGGGGATGGATGGAAATGAAACCAAGGTCTTGAGTCTTACTTATAGCGTGGATTCCGCTCTTCCGGCGCAGAACGGATTCTGGACCAAGCTGGCGGGCTTTGACGCGAGTGCCTACGATCATCTCGAGTTTGAGATTAAAGGGGATGCCCAAGCGGGTTTCACGGAGCGGTTTCGGCTCGAGGTGAAGAAATGCATGGATCCCGAGTGCGTGGAAAAGGTGAGTGGCGCCTCAAAAATTCCCGTGACGGAGGAGTGGAAGACGATAAGCGTTCCGTTGAATGTGATGACGGGGCTTATTGATTTTTCGGATCCGCAGGCCTGGAAAACGCCTCGAGCAAGTTACAAGCCCCTGGATGAACTGGTGATTATTTTTAACGACGGTTACGTCACAAAAAAAAGCGGGAAGATCTATCTCGATAATATCCGGTTCGTGAGGACCGGAGAGCCGGGCCCCAGTGCCGTGGATTTTCCGCCGCGAAAGATCGAAAAGACTTTTGAGCGTTTGGAACCGTTGGAGTTCGAGAGACTCCTCGTGAGCCGGCTGCGAGGATTCCCCAAAACCTTGAGCGTCAAGAAAATCTTCCCGAAGGATGACAAGGCATTCTTAAAGGAAGTCGCTAGGGACACTTGGGAGTTTTTTGACAAGATCCTGGATTCGGAGCATGGCCTGCCGCTGGATACAGTCCTTTTTGGTGAAAAAGAGCCGCTTGAAGCAACCACTTGGGTGGGCGACTACACGAGCGTTACGAACATCGGGGTCTACTTGATGGCGGTGGTGAGTGCCTATGACATGGGTTTTATCACGCGTGAGGATGCTGTCCAGCGCATTCAAAAAACGCTTGCGACGGTTGAGAAGCTTGAATATCACACGAGCGGGTTTCCTTATAACTATTACGATACAACCACGCTGGAGCGGACGAGCTATTTTGTTTCATTCGTGGATAGCGGTTGGTTGATGCTCGGACTTTATGTCGCGAAAAATGCTTTTCCCGAAGAGCTTATGGCGCAGACGACCCGACTTTTGAAACGCGGAAATTTCAGTTTTTTTTATGATCCTCTGGCCAAACAGATGTTTCATGGTTTTTACGATAACCTGAATGTGTTTTCGGATTATCACTATGGTGTTTTCTACACTGAACCCCGTGCAGCAAGCTATATTTCCATTGCCCGAGGGGATGTGCCGGAGATCCATTGGTTCGAGGGAATGGTTCGCACCTTTCCAGCGTCCTATCAGTGGCAGTCCCAGTCGCCCAAGGGGCGCGTAGAGAAAAATCTTGCCGGATACAAATATCTGAGTGGGTACTACGAATGGAAGGATCTCAAGTATGTTCCAAGCTGGGGAGGTTCGGCCTTTGAAGCTTTGATGCCGGCTGTGGTTCTTAAAGAAAAAGAGCTTGCCCCGGCGGGACTTGGAAAGAACAATGACGCGCACGTTCAAGGCCAAATCCGTTATGCCTTGGAAGAATTAAAGATGCCGGTTTGGGGAATGAGTCCTTGTTCCGTTCCTGAGGGCGGTTATTCAGAATATGGCGCAAAGCCGATGGGCGTGAAGGGATATAAATCTGGCGTCGTGACACCTCATGCGAGCGCATTGGCATTGGAATATGCGCCGGAGCAGGTGGTCACTAATCTGCGGAAGTTGATCGAGCTTTATGATATCTACGGAGAGTACGGGTTTTATGATGCCGTGACTGTGGCGACCGGGAAGATCGCACGGAAATATTTAGCGCTTGATCAAGGCATGATCCTGCTCGCCATCAACAATTATCTGAATCACGGCGCCCTTCGCGAGCGTTTTCATGCGGATCCTGAAATGAAAAAAGGCGAAAAGCTTTTGGCGGCGGAAAAATTCATTGAGGCGGCGTCCCAAGACACTCCCAGAAGGGCGAAGCCATGATTTATAAAGAAGATCCTCCGGGCATCTATCGTCTTGAATCCCTTGGGAAAGGGGTTGTTGCAGGGTTTCATTCCCGTATTTTTGACCAGTCAAAGCGCGAAGGATTTTTGAATGAGCTGGGTCTTTTTTCTGACAATTTGGTCATGGTGAAACAGGTTCATGGCAGTGCGATCGTGGTAGTCGAGCGCCCGGATCTGGAACTTTTGGAAACTCCTGCGGATGGACTGATCACCAAGGTCCCAGGGTTGGTGCTTGGGATACGGACCGCGGATTGTGTTCCGGTTTTTTTCTGGGATCCTGTGCGGAAGGTCGCCGGGATCGTGCATGGCGGATGGAAAGGTGTGAAGGACGGGATCATCGCGCAAATGCTGAAGATTTTTGAGAAGAGTTGTGGGACAAAAATGGGGGATCTTCGCGTGGCGATCGGGCCTTCGATCCGAAAATGTTGCTATGAGGTGGGCAACGAGTTCCTGGGCCATTTCCCGGGCTTTTACCGCGGCAAGGATGCAACCAAAGGTAATCTGGATCTTGTGGGAGTGATCAAGAGCCGGCTTTTGAAACGAGGGATCCCGGAAGGTCATATTTATGATACGGGGCTTTGTACGGTCTGCGAGAACAAAAAGTTTTTTTCTTATCGCATGGAGAACCAGACTTCGGAGCGTATTCTTTCGGTTATTAGCATCGTTTGAGCGTTGATGAGAATCAGGTTTGTCCTGAAGTTCGCTTCATGTATAATGTCGCTCCCTTAGCATGGAAATACGGACCTGATCCTAACGAGAGGAAATAAAATGCAAGCGAGAGATGCAAAAAAAGGCGCTATTGTTCTTCATCAAAATGAGATGCATGTGGTGACTGAGGCCATCCATCGCACGCCAGGCAATTTGCGGGCTTTTTTCCAGATTACCCTGAAGAATCTTAAGAATGGCCGCATTGTCCAAACCCGGTTCGCTCCGGACGAGCCACTTGAGAGGATTACCCTGGATCCGAAACAGTGCCAGTTCCTGTACAAGGATGGCCAGGGGTATCATTTTATGGACATGGAGAATTATAATTCGTTTATGCTGTCCGAAGAGATCCTGGGCGATAAAAAGTATTATTTGAAGGAGGGTATGGAAATCAAGATCGATTTCTATGAAGAAAAGCCCATTTTTCCTGAGGTTCCCGGAATCGTGACGCTTAAGATCACGGAGGCTCCCCCCGGGGTTCGCGGGGATTCGGTTTCGAATACGGTCAAAGTTGCAGTTTGTGAGACCGGCCTTAAGTTGAGCGTTCCTCTTTTTATCGATGAGGGGACTGAAATCAAGGTTAACACCGAAACAGGCGAATACGTCGGGCGAGCATAGGTATCATTTTTTGGGAATGGCATTGCCTCTGGGCAATTAGCTCAGCTGGTTAGAGCACACGCTTCACATGCGTGGGGTCAGAGGTTCTTTTCAACCTTATTTCCGAGGTGATTTCCGAAGTCCTCTACCAGACGCTGTAACTCGTTTATATCAAACGTGTACCATATATCAATTACCCACCCGTCATATTTATTGAACGGCCTCCTGTACGTCTTTCTCAACGCTTCCTCGTCCCCTTGGAAGTCCACGACTATCTTTTTGACTACCTTCTGAAGCAGGAGACGCTTCTGTTCCGGGGTGGATCGTTCCATGCGTAACCTCAAAGCAAGCCCTACCTCGTGGAAGGCTTCTTCAGTCCATTTCAATTTAGAACCCTGCTCTAGCTTATCCTTCAAGGCATCAATGACCGATTGCTTTTCGGAAATCATGGCTTGATTCGCCCTGTCCCGTTGCGTGAAGTCCTTCGGTGAGCATTGATTCTTTTGCACTAGGTCAAGTAGGTTTGCCCGACCTTTTTCAAAGCTTCGTATGGCCGCTTCATGAATGGCAATCTGAGCCTTAATCTTTTTATGGTCTTCCTCTTTGCCGACTTTGCTTTTAAGGGCTGCTTCAAGTCCTTTTTGGTCAATGAATAACTCATGACAGACATCGTCCCACACTTCAAAATCAAGTTCTTCAGATTCAATGGTGGGGAGATCGCAGGGCTTTTGTTTTTGCG
>MHFU01000112.1:24677-24880 GCA_001804345.1 Omnitrophica bacterium RIFOXYB12_FULL_50_7 | reverse complement strand
CACAATGAAAAAAAGAGTCCGTGAATTTTCCATAGTTGTCCTCGTTTGGTGGGCAAAGCTCATTGAAAAGCACTCGTTTTGGACCATCCTCTTATGCTTTCTTCTCACAGCCGGAATCCTGGCTTATTCAGTCAAGAATTTCGTAATTGACACCGACCTTTCCCACATGATGTCGGAGGACCTTCACTACCTCAAACTGGAGC
>MHFU01000112.1:24441-24583 GCA_001804345.1 Omnitrophica bacterium RIFOXYB12_FULL_50_7 | reverse complement strand
CGTTGCGGAAAGGGTGAAACAAACGGGCTTGTTCGAGAAGGTTTTTTTGCCTCGCGGCGGCGAGTTTTTCGAGCAAAACGGACTTCTGTATTTGAGCTTGAACGAGCTGCAGGACCTTTCAGACAACCTTGCGGACGTGCAG
>MHFU01000112.1:24094-24201 GCA_001804345.1 Omnitrophica bacterium RIFOXYB12_FULL_50_7 | reverse complement strand
CCCATCATGGATGAAACGTCGCTTTTTCCCGCCGAGGACGCCATTGAAGCGCTTCACCGCATCAGGGACGAGCTCGGGCTGAACGGTGAGGCCGGCGTGCGAATGCG
>MHFU01000112.1:23480-23931 GCA_001804345.1 Omnitrophica bacterium RIFOXYB12_FULL_50_7 | reverse complement strand
TTGATCTGGACGCTGGGTTTCGCGCTCGGCTTCATCGGCCATCTCAACCTGGTGTCCGTTTCCTTCGGTGTGCTGTTCATAGGTCTCAGCGACGATTACGCCATCCAATTGTGCCTTCGCTATCGGGAGCTCATCCTGGAGGGCTTCCAACATCACGAGGCCATCGTGAAGGCGGCCAAAGGGGTGGGAGACGGCCTTCTGCTCTGCACCCTGACCACCGCCATCGGGTTCTATTCCTTCCTGCCCACCGCCTACACGGGCGTTTCCGAGCTGGGGCTCATTGCCGGCACGGGGATGCTAATCAATCTGTTCACCAATCTCACGTTGCTCCCCGCCCTCCTCACTCTTTTCCCCGTCAGCAAGGAGAAGGTCACCACGTTCTCACCCGGCAAAGGACTTTATGCGTTTCCCTACAAACATCAGCGGGTCGTTCGCATCAGCGCCGTTGTGC
>MHFU01000112.1:22202-23342 GCA_001804345.1 Omnitrophica bacterium RIFOXYB12_FULL_50_7 | reverse complement strand
ATCCTTCTCCACGCGGAACAACAATTTCCGGATGGAACGGTCTATCACTGGTGGCACCACGGGACGAATATCGGCGCCATCACGCACTGCTCGGACGACCTTTTGTGGCTTGATTTCATCACGCTGAATTATCTGGATGAAACCGCCGACGATGCGATCCTGGACGCGGTCGTAAAATTCCTGCCCGATCCTAAAACCAAAGAAGTCACCTCGGGAACACTTTACGAGCACATGCTGCGAGCGATCGACAAGGCCCTCACGCGGTTTTCGCCGCGCGGACTCCCGCTGATCGGTGAATGTGATTGGAATGACGGGTTGAGCCATGTCGGGACCAAGTGGAAAGGCGAGTCGATCTGGCTGGGACATTTTCTCTACGGCATCCTAAACCGCATGGCACCGATCATGGAAAAACGCGGCGATAAAACGAGGGCCGAGGAATATCTCCATCGCGCGGAAGCGATGAAAAAAGCGCTCAACACGGAAGGCTGGGACGGGGAATGGTATCTGGGTGCCACGCGTGATGATGGAAGGCCTCTTGGCAGCAAGAAGTGTGAGACCGGAAAGATCTTCCTTAATTGTCAAACCTGGGCCGTCATTACGGGCGTGGCGGACGCAAAGCGCGCTCGAATCGCGATGGATTCGGCCGAAAAATGGCTTTACAAAAAATACGGGCCGCTTCTTCTGACGCCGGGTTACAACACGACTGACGCAACGATTGGCTACATCACACGTTATGCTCCCTCGGTCCGCGAGAACGGCGGACTTTACACGCATGCCGGTACTTGGGCGGTCCAGGCAGAGACCATGATGCGAGACGGGGAGCGGGCGCATCAAGTCTACAAGAGCTTCAATCCGGCGAATCGCGGATTGGAACCGGATATTTATTACAGCGAACCTTATGTGACGCCCGGAAATGTGGATGGGCCAGATTCGCCCAATAACGGGCGCGGCGGGTGGACCTGGTACACGGGTTCCGCGGCGTGGTATGAAGTGGTGGCCATGAACTGGATTCTGGGTATTCGTCCCACTGCCAGCGGACTGATCGTGGATCCCGTGATCCCGAAGAAATGGCCGGGATTCAAAATGAAACGTCTTTTTCGTGGCAGCACTTATTTGATTGATGTTAAAAATCCAAATCAA